>NZ_AFOC01000055.1:0-24014 GCF_000224455.1 endosymbiont of Riftia pachyptila (vent Ph05) | reverse complement strand
TGGCGGTACCGCTGTTTCTGCTCACCTGGTTTCTGACCGGCGAACAGTGGCCCGAGACCATTCCTGGGCGGGCGCTCAGCGCAATTCTCTACCTGGGCGTGATCGGCTCGGTGCTCGGTTTTGCCCTCTACTTCTACGTGCTGCGGCATGTGGAGGCGACCCGGGTGGCTCTGATCGCGCTGATGACACCGGTATTGGCGCTGCTGCTAGGCCACTACTTCAACGGTGAAGCACTCGATCTCTCGGTCGGGATCGGTGCTGGCTTGATCATGTTGGGGCTGGCCGGGTTTGAGTTTGCAGATCGCTTCCAGCGAGAACTGGTCACACCCATCTCAGGGATGACTGGCGAGCAGGCCCTAATGGATGATCCGGACCAGCCGACCGAGCGCAGCTGAGGTCAGTCTGGCGACTCTTTGCCGGCTGATCTCCGCCCAGGGGAAGGCGGGCATCTATCGCCGGAACCGGGATGGCTGGCGTCAGCTCCACCATCATGGATCGATTGCCGATTCTGATTTACTGCAGGCGTATCAGCGTGCAGTGATGGGTTAGGTGGGGTCGGTGGGGGCGCTATCCAGCAGGCCATTGCGCTGCAGGATGCGGTGGATCTTGCGGCCGCTGTCGGCCAGCTGGGAGAGGTCGCCGAAGTTGGGGCGCACGCCCTGGTCGAGTCGTGCCTGCCAACCTTCCAGCTCACTCTCCAGGTAGTCGAGCAGCTTCAATGAGCAGCCATTGCAGGGGCCGTCGCAGATCCGTGCCTCGGCCAGATCGAAGGGGGTCGCCGCGCGGATCTGCCTGATCAGCTGATGCATCGCAGTGGTGGTGTCCGGCTTCATTGCTCAGCCACGCCCGAGCAGGGCGAGGGAGAGGAACGGCCAGTAAGTGATGATCAGTACCGCGCCGAACAGGATGAAGAACCAGGGCAGGGTGGCCAGATAGATCTGTATGATCGGACGCTTGAAGCGGTAGCTGGCGATGAACAGATTCATCCCCACCGGCGGGGTGAAGTAGCCGATCTGCATATTGGCGAGGAAGATGATGCCCAGATGCACCGGGTCGATGCCGTACTGCACCGCCACCGGCAACAGCAGAGGCACCATCAACACCAGCGCGGAGAAGATATCGAGCATGGTGCCGAGCACCAGCAGAAAGACGTTGAGCAGCATCAGGAAGGTGAGCGGATCAGAGACTCTCGCACTGACCCACTCGAACAGCTGGGTGGGGATCTCGGCGTCGATCAGGTAGTTAGTGGAGGCGAGCGACAAGCCCAGGATCACCAGGATGCCGCCCACCAGCAACATCGACTCGCGCATCACCCCGGGCAGCTTGCGCAACGGGATCTCCTGATGGATGAAGACCTCTACCACCAGCACATAGAAGGCGGTGACTGCGGCCGCCTCGGAGATCGCGAAGTAGCCGCTGTAGACCCCGCCGAGCACGATGATCGGCAGCGGGATCTCCCAGATCGCCTTGCGCATCGCATCCAGTGCCTCAACCCGGGAGAAGGGATGCAGCGTGGCGCCGCGGCTCGACCAGAGGCTCCAGCCGACCAGCAGCACCAGCATCAGCAGGCCGGGCAGAATGCCGGCGAGGAACATGTCATCCACCGAGACCGATACGCCGATGCCCATCTGCTGCGCTACCACCGCGTAGAGGATCAGCGGCAGCGCCGGCGCGAACAGCAGTCCCAGGCTGCCGGAGGTGGTGACCAGGCCGAGGCTGAAGTTCTGTTTGTAGCCCGACTCCATCAGGGCCGGATAGAGCAGTGCGCCCAGCGCCACGATGGTTACGCCGGAGGCGCCGGTGAAGGCGGTGAACAGCGCGCAGGCGATCAATGAGACAAAGGCCAGCCCGCCGGGCATCCAGCCGAGCAGGGCGCGGGTCAGGCGCACCAGCCGGTAGGGGGCGTTGCTCTCACTGAGCAGATAACCGGCGAAGGTAAAGAGTGGGATCGCCAGCAACACCGGCATCTCGGCGATGCGGAAGAACTCGATCGCCACTACTGACAGGTCGATCTCTGACTGGTAGAAGCCCCACAGGGCGCTGGCGCCGATGATCACGAACAGCGGGGTGCCGATCAGCGCTAGCAGGATCAGTCCGAGAGCGATCAGCATCACTGCCACTCCCCGTTGCGAAAGCGCAGCGGCAGGTTCAGCAGAAAACGCAGTGTCAACACGCCAAAACCGATCGGGATAATGATCTCGCCGGCCCAGGCGGGAATGCCGTTGAACAGCTTTGTGCCATCCTGCCATTCGAACCAGACGAAGCGGCCACCGTGCCAGGCGATCAGGCTGCAGACGGCGGCGCTGAACAGGTCGGTGGCTGCCTGCAGATAGGCTAGGCCACGTCCTTTGAAGATGTGGGAGAGCAGATCGATGCGGATGTGGCGGTCCTCGCGGGCGGCCGCCAGCGCACCGAGTAGGGTGATCCAGAGCACCATTATGCGTAGGCTTGGATCGGCCCAGATGATGCCGGAGTCGAACAGGTTGCGTAGCGCGATCTGCGCCACCGCGAGCAGGATCATCGCGGAGAGCAGCAGTGCCATCAGGCCGTCCTCGATGGCGAGGATTGTGCGTCGGATCCGTTTCAATTGTTCCAGCATGATGGCAGCAGTATACGCGTTTTACAGACAGATCCCGATAGGAATACGGATAGTTCAGCCCTTAGGTGCTGGATAGCGGGGGGCAGGAGTGGATATGCAGCGCCAGCCAGATGCAGAGGGGATCCTGGCTGGTCTGCAGCACCTGATGGGGTGTGTGGGCCGGGATGAAAAGCGAGTCGCCGCGCGACAGCGTGAGTTGTTCACCCGCCATCTCCAGCAGTGCCTCTCCCTGGATCACCGCCACCCACTCGTCCTGCTCCTGAACAAACAGCTCGCTGCGGCTGCCGGCGGGGCTGATGATACGCTCCAGCTCCAGGTTGGGGCAGCGCAACAGGGTCTCGAAACGCTCCTGAGAGCCGTTGGCTGAGGCGTGATCGAAGAGATTGAAGACCTGCAACACTGAACCCTAGTTGGGGTGCGAGCGGCGGTATGCTGTGATCAGTTGCCGCAACTGTTCGAATAGCGATTTTGAGAGTGCCCCATCCTGGACGGCCTGAGTGACGGAATTGGCGGCTTTCTGCTCCCACAGGGCGCGGTCCGCCGGGTCCGGCTGGATGAATTCAATGCCTTGTTGTTTGAGGGCGGCCTTGGCCTGTTTGTTATCGCTGCGGTTGGATGTGTTCAGCGACGCGAATGCCTTGAGCATCTCCTCTCTGAGGATGGCCCGGTCGGCACTGGAGAGCTTCTTCAGCGCCTTCTCTTTGATCACCAGACTGCCATAGAGATAGGAGAGCGGGATATCGGTGAGGTATTTCACCCGGGTGTGCCACTGCAGTGCAATCGCGCCGATCGGTGAGGAGGCAATGGTGTCGATGAGGCCGGTCTGCAGGCCGGTCAGGACATCGGTGAGCGGCAGGGGGATCGGCGATATGCCAAGTTCGCTGAAGGCGTTGCTGCTGACTTGATCGGTCTCGGGGATCCAGATCCGTTGTGATTTGAGCTCCTGCGTGTTGCGTACCGGGCTGTTGGACAACAGATAGGCAAAGCCGCCCTCACTGATGCCGTAGCTGGCAAAACCCTTGGCATGGAGCGACTCGGCGATCAAAGGATCCATCGACTGACGCACATGGTCCACCTCCTGCAGGTTACGGAACAGAAACGGCAGTCCGTAGAGTTGTGCATCCGAGGAGATCTGGGTCAGGCCTCCACCGGAGATGGCGCCACCGTGGAGCTGGTTGACACGGATCTTGCGCAGCACGCTCTGGTCATTGCCCATCACGCCACCGGGGTAGAAGCGCAGTTTGACCCGCCCCTCGGTGCGCGTTTTGATCTGTTTGGCCGCTGCGCGCATGGTCTTCATCCAGCTAGTGCCATCCGGCGCGATGGTGGCGATCTTGAGGGTGGTGGCGTTGGCGGTGGTCAGCAGGCTGAGGCTGAAAAAGAGCGCAAGTATCGCGCGGATCATCGTGGACTCCGGATCTGTTGTTTAACGCAGGTAGAAAGGTAGATGCTTTCGCCTGGCAGTACTATCTCGTGTGGGTGCATTTTTGTGTCAATTGCACTGCGTGTGGCGCTGATGCTGGTTTCAGGGGGGGGCTACGATTGATCAAAAGTAGTCATCAGCCAGCAGCTCCCGGGCCTGTCTTTGGGCGATGACGTTGCTCAGGGTCAGCCCTGGGGCCTGGGGGTCGGCGGCGATCACCTCGTTGAGCAGGCGGTCGTGTAGTGCTTGATTGAACACCAGGCGGGCATAGCGGCGGGCAAACTCGACCTTGGCAATAAGGTCGCGCCCTTCTGAATATTTCAGGGCCTGTTCGAAGTGTCGCCGGCCAATCTCAGGATTGCCACCCAGCGCCGGTGGGACCTGCGATCGGATGACCCCCAGATAGAGCTGAGCACGACCCTGTTCGTAACCCGGTTTTATGTTGATGACCCGCTGCAGCAGCGTCTCGACTTTGGGCAATTGCGCCACCGCGTTCCAGTCGTCCTGATGGGCCTGGATCCAGCCGGCCCAAGTGGTGGCCATCAGATAAAGGCCTTCGATATCGGAGATGCCGATCTGTGCGACTTCGGCCTGAAACTCGCTGAATGGGGCAGAGCGTTTTTCGCAGAGTCCTGGTTGGGAGTCGCAGAGGCCGCGGCTGGCGTAGTCGAGCGCCTTCTGCGCCAGCCCCTTCTGACGTTCCGGGTCTTTCACCAGGCCGCTGCCATAGGCGCTGTAGAGTCGTGCGCCAGCAAACAGTAGGACTGGATCATCGTTCGATTCAGTGATTAGAGAGTCGAGCAGCAGCAGGTAGGCGGGGGCGCCGCTGCGTACGATCTCCGGGTCGCTCTGATTGAGCATGGCGCTCGACAGATTGGTGGCGAGCGAGTTAGTGGCCATAGAGGCGCAGCCGCTGAGCATCGAGAGCAGCAGCGCAAGCAGGAGCGGCAGGCGCCAGTGAGTGAGTTTGAACATCCGACTGTTCGGTTG
Source organism: endosymbiont of Riftia pachyptila (vent Ph05) (assembly GCF_000224455.1). Taxonomy (NCBI): domain Bacteria; kingdom Pseudomonadati; phylum Pseudomonadota; class Gammaproteobacteria; species endosymbiont of Riftia pachyptila. The sequence continues at coordinate 19,002 of NZ_AFOC01000055.1, read as the reverse complement.
GGCGGGGCTGAGGTCAGCGATGTCTGCGTCCGACCTGCTCCATGTGGTGCAGCCAGCCGCTGAACATCTTGCCGATAGAACCGGCATCCCCCCTACGCCCTTTGAAGGTGTGGAAACAGCTTTCGTCATCGTCTGCAGAGCGGGCGGAGCCAAGGTTGAGGAACAGGAACATCAGGAACAGATCGAGCAGGATGGTGACGATGAACAGCGGTATCCGAAGCAGCATATTCTCGCCCATCCAGGTCATGATCGGGGTGTGGTAGCTGACCCCAACATAGAGTGTGCCAAACAGTAGGGCGACCGACATCAGGGAGCAAAAGTCAGCAAGATGTTCGTGTTCGCGGGTAAATCCCTTGAGGTTTCGACAGACTGACATGGTGGTGCCCCCTGAATTCGCAATCGCAGTTCTCAAGATTATCAAGGTTTTAGAGTCTACCGGGCATTGATTGTTGTCAAGCAACGCTGATAGTTTGTGGGCAGTGACGTGGCTATGTATGGCGTTGGTTCCGTCAACAGTTATGAATAATCAAAAATCGGCCTGAAGATTTAGGAGAGAGGATGTGGAGACACTAAGCGCACTGGTAAGCAGCGTCAACGGCATTGTCTGGGGGCCGTTGATGCTGCTGCTTATTCTGGGAACCGGTGTCTTTCTGACCCTGGGCCTGAAACTGATGCCGCTGCGCAAGTTGGGGTACGGCTTTCGCATGCTCTGGCAGGGACGCAGGGGGACGGGAAAGGGTGAGATCAGCCCCTTCAACGCCCTGATGACCTCGCTCTCCGCTACCATTGGTACCGGCAATATTGCCGGGGTGGGAACCGCGATTGCTCTGGGCGGCCCGGGGGCAGTGTTCTGGATGTGGTGCACTGCGCTGGTCGGTATGGCCACCAAGTACGCTGAGGCGGTGCTGGCAGTGAAATACCGCGAGGTGGATGAGCAGGGCAACCATGTGGGCGGTCCGATGTACTACATCAAAAATGGCTTGGGCGAACACTGGACCTGGCTTGGTACGGCGTTTGCCATCTTTGGTGCGATCGCCGGCTTTGGCATCGGCAACATGGTGCAGGCCAACTCGGTGGCGGATGCGGTCTCCACCAATCTGGGTTTCGACAAGTTGGTCGTCGGCATTGTGATGGCGGTGCTGGTGTTTCTGGTGCTGATCGGCGGCATCCGTCGTATCGCCCAGGTGGCGGGTAAGCTGGTGCCGATGATGGCGCTGGCCTATCTGGCGGGTGGCCTGCTGGTGATCCTGGCAAATATTACCGAGCTGCCGGCGGCGCTCGGCCTGATCGTCAGTCAGGCCTTCACCTCCACTGCAGCCACCGGCGGTTTTGCCGGGTCAGCGGTGATGGTGGCGATCCAGATGGGGGTGGCGCGCGGAATCTTCTCCAACGAGGCGGGTCTTGGCTCTGCCCCCATCGCCCATGCCGCTGCCAAGACCGATGATCCGGTACGGCAGGGCTCCATCGCGATGCTCGGTACCTTTATCGATACTCTGGTGCTCTGCACCATCACCGCACTGGTGATCGTGATGACCGGCGAGTGGAGTAGCGGCGCCCAAGGCGCGGCGCTCTCCTCCGCCGCCTTTGCTGCGGGGTTGCCTGGGGTGGGTGAGTGGGTGGTGACCTTCGGCCTGATGATCTTCGCCTTCACCACCATCATCGGTTGGAGTGTCTACGGCGAACGTTGCGTGGAATATCTGTTCGGGGTGAAGGCGATCCTGCCGTTTCGTATCCTCTGGGTGGTGGCGATCCCGCTTGGGGCGACGGTGAAGCTGGCTTTTGTCTGGTTGTTGGCCGACACCCTGAACGCGCTGATGGCGATCCCCAACCTGATCGCGCTGGTGCTGCTGGGGCCGGTGGTATTCCGGCTTACCCTGAACTGCTTCGATAGAGAGGCCTGAGGGGAGGCCGGTAGCAGCAATCTCAATGAGCGGCAGCCTGAACAGCTGCCTCGCGAGTGTAAAAAATTCCGTCACGTACAAAGCCGGCGACTATCCCCTCCCGGGTGCTGAGTGCGCGACCGCTCTGGTCGCGTCGGCAGATCCACTCCTGCGGCAGGCCGTCGAGCAGGTGCATCGGGGCCGGTCGGCCGTCGGCAAACTGGGAGATAATCCAGCTGCCGCTGCTAAGGTCCTGAAAAGCGGGCAAGAAACCAGCATGCCGGTTGTTATCGCTGACCCCATAGGTGCCGTGAAAGTGGCGGTTTTGACGCGCCAGGATCAGCTGGCTGAGGATGCCGCGGCGAATCCGTTGGCGCTCTTCGTTGGCCAGTTTAGTCTTGATGGCCTCGATGGGTTGTAGTTCTGGAGTTCTCATGGGACCTCTCCTCAGCGTTTTTCTCCGCTTTACAGAAGATACGTAGCATATCTGATGCCAGATTCATGGGTACCAAAAATCAATGACTTAGATTGATGTGCGGCGGGCGGTGTAAGGTTTTTCGACAGCTAAGAGGCGATTTTGTACCAGAGCGGCGCTCGTTTGCCGCCGCTTTTGTTTCACTGCGAGAGCTGTCAGCTGGAAAAATGCTGCCTCAGATAGCGTTTGATGTCGGCAGACTCATACATCCACTGCACCCGCCCGTCAGCTGCTTCGATGCGCAGACAGGGCACCTGTGTCATGCCGCCGCCCTGCATCAACTCTTGGCGCCAGACAGGATTGCGCTGAATGTCGCGCAGTTCGATCTTCAGCTGCAGCTTTTTGATGGTGCGGCGCACAGTGACGCAATAGGGGCAGCTGTTGGTCTGGTAGAGTGCCAGGCTGCGACAGGCTTGATCGATTCGGGTCTGCTCATCGGGGCTACGATTGAGGGCTTTCATGCCAAACAGACGTCCCCACATAGTTCAGCTGTCAGACGACGCCTTCGACCCGCCGAGGCACTCCGGAGAGTCGGGGCTGGTGCCCCCCTTGCTGAACCACTCCTCCGGGGTCAGGGGGTGCAGTGCCAGAGCATGCACTCCGGCCTGCAACTCCTCGACGAGGGCCTTGTTGACCGCCCGGTGACGCCCGATCAGGCGTTCACCTTCAAACTGACTGCTGACCAGCACCACCTTGAAGTGGGATTCAGAGCCGGGCGGCACGTTGTGCATGTGGCTCTCATTTGTTACCTCCAAGTGAAGCGGTTGGAAGGCGCTCTGGAGTTTCTCTTTGATGCGGCTCTCTGTATTCATAGCATTGCCTGGTCTGGATTTCTCAATGCTGCCGATTATAGCGGCTGTGGCTGGAGGCAAAGCATGGGGATGATGGGGGCTTTACCGCTCAGACAAACACCTGGCGGGCATCGAACACCGGGCCGTCGACACAGACCCGCTTCATTGCTGGGCCGGCCGGGGTCTCTAGCTCTACCACGCAGCCAGCACAGCCACCGACACCGCAGGCCATGAACTCTTCCAGCGAGACCTGACAGGGCAGCTCGAACTCTTTTGCCAGGGTGGCGACCGCCTCCAGCATCGGGTGCGGGCCGCAGGAGAAGATCTCCACCTGATCCCGCTGATCGGCATCCAGCGCGTCGAGCCAGTGGCGCGCCAGCTCGGTGACATAGCCCTGGTGACAGCCGGGAAAGTCTTGCTGGCTGGTGAGGCGGTTGGGAATGCCCCAGTCATCGAGCAGTGGCATTGCGGCGATCACGCCTTCGGGCAGCTGCGGCATCAGCAGTTGCGAAGGTTGTGGCTGGAACGGGAAAGGCACTTCGGAGCCGAGGATGACAAAGGGTTTCTTGCTCTTGTCGCTACGCAGGGTGTCGGCGAGAAACACCATCGGCGGCATGCCTACGCCGCCGCCGATCAACAGTGGCAGGGAACGATCCGGATCGGGTCTGAACGGTACCCCGATGGGCCCCAGCAGACTGAGTGATTCGCCGCGTTGGCGCAGTGACAGCAACCGGGTGCCTTGTCCGACCGCTTTGTAGAGGAGTTCCACCCAGCCTTCCCTGGCCGACACCCGCATGAGTGAGATCGGCCGGCGCATCGGCTGCAGCGGATCGCACTGCAGATGGACGAAGCTGCCGGGCTGAGCGCGCGCGGCGCACTTTGGGGCCTGCAGGCGCAGGATAAACTGGTCGCCCTCGAAGGCCTCATGGGAGAGGATCTCGGCCTGCTCAAGAAACAGGCTGTCGCGGTGTGGTCTATTCATGGTCTGGCTCATGGTTCGAAATGGGCGGCGGCTTAGGTCGGCTCCGCAGTGTAGACGATACGTCCTTCGAGCAGGGTGTGGCTGACTCTACCGGGCAGGTCCCAGCCGATGAACGGGCTGTTTTTGCCTTGGCTCAACAGCTGATCAGACCGCACCGTCCAGCGCTGCTGCGGATCGAAGATGCAGATGTCTGCGCTGGCGCCGACGGCGAGCTGCCCGAAAGGCAGATCGAGGATCTTCGCCGGCCCGCTGGTGAGGCGGGCGATCGCGTCAGGCAGATCGAGCACTCTCTCCTCGACCAGTTTCAGAGTCAGGGAGAGCAGGGTGTCGAGCCCTGAAATGCCCGGTTCGGTGGCCGGGAAGGGGGCGGCTTTGGCGTCTGGCTCATGGGGCTGATGGTCGGAGCAGATCGCCGACAGTAGGTTGTCGGCGAGTGCCTGACGCAGTCCGTCCCGGTCGCCGCTGGTGCGCAGCGGCGGGATCACGTGGGCGTTGCTGTCGAAGCTCTCCACATCCATCTCGGTGAGAAACAGCTGGTGGATCGCCACGTCGGCGCTCACCTGCTGCTTGCCGAAGCAGGCGCGGGCCAGCATGTTGCTGCCACGGGCAGAGGAAATAGCGTGGAAGTGGATGCGTGCCTTGGCATGTTCCGCCAGCGCCAGATCCCGTGCGATGGCCACCGTCTCCGCCGCCTCGGGGATGCCGGGCAGGCCGAGCCGATCGGCCACCTTACCCTCATGTACGCAGCCCTGGTTGGCGAGATGCTCGTCCTGGGGGCGGATGATGGTGAGGATATTGAAGGTGGCGGCGTATTCCAGTGCGCGCCGTTGCACCAGGGTGTTGAGCAAAGGCGTGTAGGCGTTGCTCACAGCGCAGCAGCCGGCTCGCTTGAGTGCCGCCATCTCGCTCAGCTGGCTGCCCTCCAGCCCCTTGGTCTGCGCCCCCTGGGGCAGCAGACGGCAGTGGCCGGCGGCCCGGGCCAGCCTCTGAATCTGCTCCGCTACCGCCTGGGTGTCGATCACCGGTAGGGTGTCGGGGGGGCAGCAGAGGGTGGTGATACCGCCAGCTGCTGCCGCTGCAGTTTCGCTGGCGATGGTCGCCTTGTGTTCGGCGCCGGGTTGGCGCAGGTTGGCGCAGAGATCGATCAGGCCGGGGCAGACGATCTTGTCACTGGCGTCGATGCTGGTGTCGGCGCTGAAGCCCTCGGGAGGCGCTCCCAGCGAGAGCACCTTGCCATTGCCGATGTGCAGATCCTGGGTCGCGTCGATACCGTGGGCCGGGTCGATTAGACGGCCATTGAGGATGCTGATGGTGTTGCTGTTGTTCATCTGGTTAAGCCTGGGCCTGTAGGTTCTGACGGCCGATGATCATTGAGATTACAGCCATGCGGATGGCGATGCCGTAGCTGACCTGTTGCAGGATTACCGAACGTGGTCCGTCGGCCACCAGTGAGTCCATCTCCACGCCACGGTTGATCGGCCCAGGGTGCATTCACGATCGCCTCTGAGTCGGCTGCCTCCAGGCGCTCGTCGGTGAGGCCGTAGAGCTGAAAATATTCGTGCTCGCTGGGCAGCAGTGCGCCCTGCATGCGCTCCCGCTGCAGCCGTAGCATGATGATCACGTCGACGTCACGGATCCCCTCCTGCAAGTCGTGATAGACATGCACGCCGAGCTTGCGGGCATCGTGGGGCAGCAGGGTCCGGGGGGCGATCACCCGCACCTCGGAGACGCCGAGGGTGTTGAGGGCGAGGATCTGTGAGCGGGCCACCCGCGAGTGCAGGATGTCGCCGACGATCGCTACCCGCAGGCCGACGAATTCTCTCTTGTGGCGGCGGATGGTGAACATGTCGAGCATCGCCTGGGTGGGGTGGGCGTGGCGGCCGTCGCCGGCGTTGATCACTCCCACTCCGGGGGTGGCGTGCTGGGCGATGAAGTGGGCGGCGCCGCTGTCGGCGTGACGCACCACAAACATGTCCATGTGCATCGCCTCCAGGTTGCGCAGGGTGTCGAGTAGGGTTTCGCCCTTGGAGGTGGCGGAGGCGCTGATGTTGAGGTTGAGCACGTCAGCGGAGAGGCGCTTCTCGGCCAGTTCAAAGGTAGTGCGGGTGCGGGTGCTGGTCTCGAAGAAGAGGTTGGCGACGGTCTTGCCGCGGCACAGTGGCACCTTCTTTATTGTACGCTCAGAGACCCCGGTGAAGCCTTCGGCGGTGTCGAGGATCTCGGTCAGCAGCTCACGGCGCAGGCCGTCGATGGTGAGAAAGTGCAGTAGGTGGCCCTGCTCATCTAGCTGCAGGTTGGGCGTGTGACGGCTCATCGGGCCTCTCCTGTGTCGCCATTGCGCGAGCTGCGGTTGGAACGGCTGCCGATCACCAGGCCGAGTGGGCTTGGACCGGTGAGGGTGATGTGTTGGTCGGCGGCGAGGGTGGGGCGAAGCCCGACCACGTCGGCCTCGATCGGCAGTTCGCGGCCGCTGCGCTCCACCAGGGTGGCGAGGATTATCGAGGCCGGGCGGCCGTAGTCGAAGATCTCATTAAGCGCGGCGCGGATGGTGCGGCCGGTGTGCAGCACATCGTCGATGAGGATGATGTGGCGGCCATCCACCGGCAGCGGCAGGTCGGAGGGGTGCACCTCAGGATTCATGCCGATCTGAGTGAAGTCATCCCGGTAGAAGGAGATGTCGAGGGTTCCGAGCGGTTCTTGCAGGCCGAGCTCCTGGTGCAGCTGCTGCGCCAGCCAGACGCCGCCGGTGCGGATGCCGATCATCATCGGTGCATCGATACCCCGCTCATTGAGCAGGCTCCAGAGCTTGCCGGCCATCACGTCGATCAGTGACTCCACCGCGTCGGCGTCCATGAACTTCTTTATTTGCATCGATTGGGCTGCTCTCTGTCTGAATCTTTTTTGTTTCGGGTGGTGTGGCTCACTGTTCGCTGAGCCAGGTCTCGAGGATCAATTTGGCCGCTTCGGCGTCGTAATCTTCCAGGCGTTTGGCGCGATGGCCGATGCGGCTGCGCGCCTCCATCGAGGTGAGGCGCTCGTCGGCCAGGTGGACCTTGAGGTGAAAACGCCCCTCGAGCTGGCGGGAGAAGCGCAGCGCGGGCTGGGTGGCGTCGGTTTCGCTGTCGTCCAGGTCGAGTGGCAGGCCGACTACCAGCGCGTCGGGCTGCCACTCTTTGATCAGTTCGCCGATGCGCTGCCAGTCGATCTTCTGCCGGACCGGCAGCAGGGTCTCCAGGGCGCTGGCGGTGCCGCTGACAGTCTGGCCCACCGCGACACCGATCTTGCGTGTGCCGAAATCGAAGCCCAGCAGCGTCATGCGTGGCCGGCGTCGCTGCTGAGCAGGTTGAGGTCGATGCCGAGCAGGTCGGCGGCGGCCTGCCAGCGGCTCTCGCTGGGGAGGCGGAAGATGATTTCTTCATCCGCCGGGCCGCTCAGCCAAGCGTTGTTCGCCAGTTCATCCTCCAGTTGGCCATCACCCCAGCCGGCGTAACCCAGAGCGATGAGGATCTTGTCTGGCCCGTCGCCGGCGGCGATTGCCTCGAGGATGTCCATCGAAGTGGTGACGCTGATGGCATCGGTAACCTTCAATGTGGACTTCCAGCTGCGTCCCGATTCATGCAGCACGAAGCCCCGGTCGCTCTGTACCGGACCGCCGACGTAGACGGGTTGTTGGTTGGTCTGCGGGTCGCTGCAGCTCAGTTCGAGCTGTTGGAAGATGTCGCCCAGCTGCAGTTCCAGTGGGCGATTGACCACGATCCCCATGGCACCGTTCTGGTGGTGTTCACACAGATAGGTGACGGTGTGATGGAAGTTGGGGTCGGCCAGCGCGGGCATGGCGATGAGGAAGTGGTTGGTGAGGTCGGTATTGGGCGTCATGGCTATAGTATCCGGCGGGGACGGAGCGGCTGCAACCGGCGTTACTCTGTGCCGAGGCGGTTGCTGCGCAGGAACTGCCAGGTGCGGGTGATGTCGAGCACGTCGATCTCTTCGCGGATGTTGCTGGGAAATGGGGAGTAGGGGGCGGCGAGGCGTACGATACGGATCGCTGCATCGTCAAGGATCTTGTGGCCTGAGGAGTGGAGCACGCGGACCTTCTCGATGGTGCCGTCGGCGCGTACCGCTACGTGCAGTACCAGGTTGCCGTAGAGTTGCTGGCGTTTTGCTGCATCCGGATAGTTGAGGTTGCCGATGCGCTCGACCTTGCGCCGCCAGGCATCCAGATAGGCGGCATACTTGTACTCCTTGGTGCTGGCGCTGATGGCGCGGCGTTTGGTGCGCTTGGCGTAGGCCTGGGTCTTCTCTTCCAGCTCGGCGGTGAGGCGGGCGATCTCCAGGGTCTTGCTGGAGAGCAACTGGGCGGCGGTGGGGCGCGGTGTCGGTTTCGGAGTGGGCTGTTCGACCTGCAGTTTGCGTTCGGCCTGCGGGGCTGCGATCACCTGCTGCTTGGCTGGCTGCGGTGGTGCCGGCGGGGGTGCCATCACGGAGCTGCGAGTGGGGGAGGGTTTGGAGGTGGGGATCGGGCTCTCTGCCGACTCCACCGAGGGGCGCTTCGGCAGGTCGGTCTCGCCGCCGCCTGCCTGGCTGACGGGGGCGAGGAAGTCGGGTTTCTCCTCCTCCGGACGCTGTTTGTCGAGGTTCGGGCGGATCACGGTGACTTCCAGGCTCTGCTGGCGATGGTCCGGCTTTTTGTAGTCCTGAAAATTGAACTGGATCCCCAGAATGATGAACGCGTGCAGGCAGGCGGCGGCGAACAGGGTGATGCCAAGTCGGTCGGTATGGGGTTGGAGGACGGCAGAGTGCATGGGTGAGGTCAGAGTGCTTCGCTGAGTTGGATCTGCAAGTTTGGATTGGTTAGTTCGATTCGTTGTGCCATGGCGGGGCTCATGTGGAGTTCGCCCAAGTCGTCGACAAGCAATACGTATTTTAGCCTCATTGAGCGGGCGATGCGGTACCAATCCCTGGGGCCTGCGATAAACAGCGCAGTGGCGGCGGCATCGGCGGTGGTGGCATCAGTGTGAATGACGGTGACCGAGCGGCTGCCGGTGGCGGGATAGCCGTTGCGCGGGTCGATAATGTGGTGGTAGCGGCGGCCCTGGTAGACGAAGTTGCGCTCGTAGTCGCCGGATGTGAAGACGCTCTCGTCGTTGTCGATCTCAATCACCGCGAACACTCCTTCACCCGAGGGGTCGCGGATGGCGATGCGCCAGGGTCGGTCGCCGTGATTGCCGATTGCACGCAGATCGCCGCCGGCGTTGACGATGGCATTGCGGATGCCCAGTTGGCGCAGGTGGTCGATCGCCAGATCGATGCCGTAGCCTTTGCCGAAGGCGCCGAAGTCGAGCTTCACCTGGGGGTTGTCACTCTGCAGGGTGATGCCGTTGAGTTTGAGGTCGGTGATGCTGGGGCGGGCGTCGAGCAGGGCCTGAATGGTTGTCTCGTCGGGTGGCTGGGGCGGCTCCTTTTTTCTGTGGAAACCCCATAGCTCGATCAGCTGACCGATGGCTGGATCGAATAGCTGTTCGCTCTGTTGCGATAGCCGCTGGCCGATCTCGATCAGCGGTAGCACCGAGGGTGGTACGGCAAATGGTTCGCCAGTGCGGATCATGCGATTGACGTAGCCGAGCGGGCCGGGGTCCCAAGCGTGCCAGGCGTGGTGCATGTAGTCGAAGTCGGCCTGGATGGCGGCGGTGGCCTGCTCTGCCGCCTGCTGGCTGACGCCGCTGATGTCGAGATCGACCAGGGTGCCGAAGGCGAGGAAGCGGTTGTGATGGACCGGCTGTGGTTCGCTGCAGCCGCTGCTGGCGAGTGCCAGCAGCAGCGCAAGCAGCAGGCTGCGGGTCACTGCAGTCGCTCCGCGATCCTATCCATCAGGTCGCCGGCGATGTCGAGGTTGAACTGACGGTCCAGCTCGCGGATGCAGGTGGGGCTGGTGACGTTGATCTCGGTGAGGTAGTCGCCGATTACGTCAAGGCCGGCGAACAGGATGCCGCGACGCTTCAGCTCGGGGCCGACTTGGGCGGCGATCCACTGGTCCCGCTCGGAGAGGGGTTGACCTTCGCCTCTGCCGCCGCCGCTAGGTTGCCGCGGGTCTCCCCCTTGGCCGGAATGCGCGCCAGAGCGTACGGGACGGCTTCGCCATCGATCATCAGGATACGCTTGTCACCAGCGCTGATCTCAGGGATGAATTGCTGTGCCATGGTGAACTGGGTGCCGTGCAGGGTCAGGGTTTCGATGATGACGCTGGTGTTGGGGTCGTCGCGGCGCACCCGGAAGACGGAGGCGCCACCCATGCCGCCAAGGGGTTTGAGGATGATGTCCTGGTGTTGGTCGAGGAAGCTGCGGATCTCAGCGGCGCTCCGGCTGACCAAGGTGGGCGGAGTGCAGTCGTTGAATTCGCTGGTAAAGAGCTTTTCATTGGCATCCCGTAGCGCTTGCGGACGGTTGACTACCAGGCAGCCGCGGTGTTCTGCCTGCTCCAACAGGTAGGTGGTGTAGATGTACTCCATGTCAAACGGGGGATCCTTGCGCATCAGTACCACATCGAGTGAATCGAGTGGTGCCTGCCGCTGGTCGCCAAGTTGGTACCAGTTGCTGGCGTTGTCGCGTACCCTTAGCGGGCGCATGCGGGCATAGGTGACTCCGTCAGAAAGCGAAGGTCGCCCTGTTCCATGTAGAGGAGTTCCCAGCCTCTATGCTGTGCAGCGAGCAGCATGGCGAAGGTGCTGTCTTTCTGGACCTTGATGGACTCGATTGGGTCCATGATGACGCCGAGGGTTGTATTCATAACTACAGTCTACTGTGTGTGTGGCTCTGTTTTAAGGGGATTTGGATCTGTCCAGTGGGTGCGTCGGCAAGATTATTGGTGTGGTTTTGATTTGACGCATATGCCCAAGAAAAGTAACCAAAGTCTGCTATATGTCACGCTTAGGGTATTTGTTCCTTCATTTCGAAGGAGCCCGCGTGTAGCCTTGATGACGAACGCACATCTTGCTATTTTCACGGACCCGGTTAGCTCCGGTGGCTAGGATGGATTCAGCCGAGAATAACAGATGGTTCACTGTCTTTGATGCTGAGTTGTGGGCTATATTCTGAACTCTATAAACCAAAGAGGTGTGATATGCCGACACAAACCAGCAGTCGGGGCGGTTTGGTGAAGCGGTTTTTGAGGTCTTTGGGGTTGTTTTTCCTTCTGATGGTCCCTGTTTTTGGGGCTGTGGTCGGGGCTGAGGAGGATTCATACCTCTCTGAAATTTCACTGGAAGCGGAGAAGTTGGACCGGGCAAAACCTGATGCCGTAGGAGAGAGCGCTGCTTCCGAGGTGGCGATCGAAGGAGCAAGTCAGGAGGAGTTTGAGGCTGACCTTAAGTCTCGATATGTGGGGAGTTACACTTTCTACATGAAACTCCCCCCGGCGAGCCAGGAGGAGGTATTTCAAGATTACAGGGATGGTGCTGCAATCAGTGATATTCGAAAGAAGATCATGGACCGATTCCTGAAGCGGTGAGGATTTGCGTTGCAAAGCTATGTTTTATCCAGTGAAGTCTGTCCTGATAACGAATAATTGGATTCTGAGGAAAAGCATGAAATCTCTCTTTGTCAGAGCACTTTTTTCTGGCCTTGTCTATTTGTCTGCTTGGTCCCGTTTCCGCTGCTGAACTCGAAGTTGGTAAAGGTGGCAAGATCAGTCTGACCGCTGACAAGCTCTATCTGCACGTAATGCATGATGGGCGCTCTATCAAAGTGCAACGAGTGCAGGATCCTGACTATGTGCTCAAGGGCTACTTTGCAAAGACTGCACGAAAATGTCCGCCATTCTGTATCCATCCCATTGAAGTTGATCCTCGCGTGAAGACTGTCGGTGAGGTTGAGGTCTTTGAGTTCATGGAAAATGAACTGAGAGACGGCAAGGGGTTGCTTATTGATGCTCGTACTTCACAATGGTTCAGGCGGGGTACTATTCCAGGGTCGATAAACATACCGTTCACTGTGCTTTCTGGGGATGCTGAAAATCAGGAGATGATTGAAGCGTTGCAGAGGTTTGGTGTGAAACGGCGCGGTAATGTTGGTTTCTTTACCCAGAAGATGGAAAAGGTGGGTTTTTTTGACGGTAAGCTGAAGACAGAAAAGTGGGATTTTAGCAATGCTAAGGATTTGATCGTCTGGTGTAATGGTCCCGCCTGTGGGCAGTCTCCCAGAGCCATTAAGGGGTTGCTTGGAGTCGGTTATCCGGCTGATAAAATCTACTATTATCGAGGTGGTATGCAGATGTGGCAGTTGTGGGGATTGACAGTTGTTGTCCCGCAGAAATAGATTGTCACAAGTCCACTTCTAGGGCACTGCAAGTGAGGATTGTACGGTGAGTGCTGAAGATACGGAGACGGATATCTCAGGTGTAAAAGTAATGGTTATTGACGATAGCAAGACCATTCGACGCACTGCTGAGAGTCTTCTAAAAAAAGTGGGATGCGAGGTCATGACAGCGGTTGATGGCTTCGATGCGCTTGCTTTGATCGCGGATCATCACCCCGATGTTATTTTTGTTGATATCATGATGCCAAGGCTTGATGGATATCAGACCTGTGCATTAATCAAACATAACGAAGTATATAAGAATATCCCGGTCATCATGCTGTCGAGTAAGGATGGGTTGTTTGACCGGGCGCGAGGACGCATCGTCGGTTCTGAGCAGTATTTGACAAAGCCGTTTACCAAAGATGAGTTGCTGGGTGCCATTAGGCGCTATGCAAATAAAGCGGCTTGATTGCTTGGATGTTTTTGGCAGGGGTAGGTGAGAAGTAGGTGATTATGCCGCATCTCGTGCGGTTTGTTTGTTGATGACTATCTGGCGCACAAGACCCATGATTAAGAGATTTTTTCGCAAAGGGACAGACGAGAGCTCGGATGTGAACCGCGAAGCAGTATCTTCGGGTGGGGTGACGGTTCTGATCGTTGACGATTCTCCTACCGAAGTCCATGTTTTGAAGAAGATCCTCGAGAAGCACGGTTACCGCACTGAAGTGGCGAATGATGGTCAGGAAGGCGTTGCGATGGCCAAGCGTATCCGTCCTTCCTTGATCTTGATGGATGTGGTAATGCCGGTTCTGAATGGTTTTCAGGCAACACGACAATTAAGTAAAGATCAGAGCACTTCAGCGATTCCTGTCATCATGGTAACGACCAAGGATCAGGAGACAGATAAAAGCTGGGGGATGAGGCAGGGAGCCACTGATTATCTGGTGAAGCCAGTTGCACCTGCAGAGTTGATCACAAAGATTCGCAATGTGCTTGATCGCTAAGGGGCCTCTGAATGAATCTGGGCGGACAGAATTGTGAGGCTGAATTTTTCGCTGTAAGACAGAAATCTCAGGGTCGCTTAGCGACATCCTGTCGACGCGGCACTTGCACATCCCCGTATGGCGTAATAGCCGGCCTATTGTCTAGATTTTGCCCCGCGGGAAATGCCCTTGGGGTACGACGCAGCAGCGGGGAATTTGGACCGCAAGACTGCCGTCCATGATTCGTTTAGAGGCTCCCTAAAGACTATGGTTAACTGGCAGTTGGATACACCGGAGGAGCTTGTCCAGTTATTGCAGGTGATTGAACAACGTAGCCATGGGAATACGTTGGCCCTGCCACAACAAGACAAGGTGCAGTCTGCTTGGGAAGGCGTGTTGTTTTCCCTCGGGAAACTGAGCATGGTTGCTCCGCTTTCTGAGATCAGAGAAATTCTTAATTTTCCTACAACGCTCACCACTGTGCCCGGCACTAAGTCGTGGATGTTGGGGCTGGCGAATATTCGCGGAAACCTGGTTCCCATTGTTGATTTACAGTCGTTTCTTACCGGAGAGAGGACCGCTCGGGGCAGAAGAAGCCGGGTGTTGGTCTTCAGTGGCCCGCAGATGACTACCGGCGTGTTGGTTGGGGAGATGGTTGGTATGCGCCATTTTTCGGAAGAGGATCTGATTGAGGTCCGCGGAATTGGTGAAAATCTGAGTAGTTATGTCCAGTTCGGATTTCGTCAAGAGGGGAAGACCCTGCCGGTTTTCAGTCTCTCCAGTCTGGCGGATGATCCGGCATTCCAGGTTGCGGCCAGATAGAATTAAACGGTTTAGACATTAATTGATTTACGGGCATATATGAGCTTTCAGGAGACATGGCAATGAAGGTAAGAGGTGTGGGCGGAGGCTTGCCGTCGAAAAGGGCCTTGACGGTGTTAACTGTGCTCCTGATTGCTTCTGTATTTTTGGGGCTTGTGACGTTTATCCATACGACGCAGCAGGAAAGTTACGAGGAACAGTATCTGTTGCGCACAGCTGAGCAGCGAGTGTTGGCGCAGCGGATCGCCAAATTTGCGATCTCTGCTGCACGGGGCGACCGCCAGGCATTTGCACCTCTACGATCAGCCCGTGACCAGTTCGAAACCGTAATGACGGAGTTGAAAAATGGCTCAGAGGCCGACGACCTGCCGGGGTCACCGGTGCAGGTCATGCTTCCTTTGCGAAAGGTGGAAAATGCCTGGCTGGAACTGCGTCAGAATGCGGACGAAATCCTAGCCGCACAAGAGCCAATTCTGGCGATCGGTGAGTTCATCGGTGTGATTTCTGAATTTGTTCCCCAATTGCAGGAACTCTCAGAAGAGGTTGCGCAGGTGTTGATCGAGAAAAATGCGTCTCCGCAGCAGATCTTTATCGCTTCCGAGCAGCGGATGTTGGCTGAACGTATCCAGGCGAAGGTGAGCTTGGTGCTGGCTGGTGGGCAGCAAACGGCAGCGGCGATCGACCAATTTACACGGGATGCGGATCGGTTCGGCCGTGTACTCGATGGCCTTCTTGAGGGCGATCCTGATCTGGGGGTTACTAAGGTGGCAGATCCAGTTGCAGAGCAGCGGTTGAGGGATATCGCCACACTGTTTGGGACGGTGAGTGACCATGCTGATGAGATTATCGAAAATATTCCAGCAGTGTTGCCCGCCTTGGAAGCCGCCTCAAGCATGAATGAGATTTCGGACAGAACCAGTGAGGCAACCGAAAACCTGATTAAGGTGTATGGCGAGTCTCCCGGGCGTATCGAGATTCTCGGTGTCAAGGCGGGCCCCGGTATGGTGGCTGCCTTTGGTGGCTTAGCGGCGGCCTTCCTGATCATCCTTGGTTTTCGGTTGGTACTGGATGCACGCCGTCGGGAAGAGGCGAGTAAGGAGCAAAACGAGAGCAACCAGCGGGCTATTCTGCGTCTACTCGACGAGATGGGTGATCTGGCTGATGGTGACCTGACGGTAACGGCCAGCGTAACCGAGGATATTACCGGTGCGATCGCCGACTCGATCAACTACGCAATCGAGGCGTTGCGCGAGCTGGTAACCACCATCAACCAGACCGCGGAGCAGGTATCCAGCTCAACCCAGGAGACCCGTGCTACGGCCATGCATCTGGCCGAGGCAAGTGTCCATCAGGCGGAGCAGATAACCGATGCCAATGACGCCATCAAATCGATGTCCTTAGCAATCGATCAGATGTCGAATGATGCAGCCGAATCGGCAGAGGTTGCCCTCCGCTCGGTGGATATTGCAAGCAACGGAGCCGAGACCGTACGTAATACCATCCAGGGCATGGATGCGATTCGCGAACAGATTCAGGAGACCTCGAAGCGAATCAAGCGTCTTGGTGAGAGCTCTCAGGAAATCGGTGATATTGTGGAGCTGATCGACGATATCGCAGATCAGACCAATATCCTCGCACTGAACGCTGCCATGCAGGCAGCCATGGCCGGTGAAGCGGGTCGTGGTTTTGCGGTGGTTGCGGACGAGGTCCAGCGTCTTGCAGAACGTTCGATTAACGCAACAAAGCAGATTGAGGCACTGGTTAAAACAATTCAGGCAGATACCAACGAGGCTGTTACCTCGATGGAAGCCAGTACTTCGGGTGTGGTGAGAGGAGCGAAGTTGGCAGAGGATGCCGGTGAGGCTCTGATGGAGATCGAAAGCGTATCTCAATATATCTCTGACCTTACCGGTAAGATTGCGGAGTCTGCCAAGGCGCAGTCGGAAGCTGCAGTAGGTGTAAACGCCACCATGAACGTGATCCAGGAGATCACCACGCAGACCTCCGATGGTACTAGCCAAACCGCGGCATCGATCGGTGCGCTGGCCGACTTGTCAGACGAGCTGCAGAAGTCTGTAGCCGGTTTCCGTTTGCCTTGATGGAGCGATGATGCCCCGTCGCGAAACTGAGTGCAGTTAGCTGTTAGCTCCAAGCAAGTTTCGCTATCGCTCGTGATGGAAGTGTGAGGAACGCGAATGACCAATGTCCGTGACTTCGGCGCGCTGAACTGGGTAAAAGACGAGATCGATGCAACGATCGGTCAGGCCCGTCGGGCGTTGGAGGAGCAGGTTGATGATGCTGGCAGTGGTGCATCGCTTCAGCTGTGTGCCGAGAGCCTCCATCAAATTGCCGGCGTCTTGCAGATGGTGGAGGCCTATGGCCCTGCAATGCTGGCAGAAGAGATGGAGCAGGTTGCCCGTGCCATGTTCAAGAGGAAGGTGCGTCAGCATGAGGATGCTGCTGAAGCGCTGATGCTGGCACTGATCCAGCTGCCGGACTATCTGGAAAAGCTGCAGGCAGGTGATGAAGATGTCCCACTCATCGTGCTGCCCCTGTTGAATGACCTGCGTGCCGTGCGTGATGCCCCCCTGCTCTCTGAAGCGGCACTCTTCAATCCTGATCTGGAAAATGTTGCGGTACCTGATCGCATTACAGGAGAGCCGAACGACGAGCTCCCTGACTTGGTGCGTCGTGTACGCCAAAAGTACCATCTTGGGTTGCTCAACTGGTATCGCAAACTCAACCTGGAAAAGGGTTGGAGTTACCTGCTTGATGTAGCCAAAGAGCTCGAGCGGGGGGCTGGTACCGAACAAGTGCATCGCCTGATGTGGGTGGCTGGAGCCGTCATCCAGGGTTTGATCGAGGGCAGCATCCAGGGTGGTGTAGCAGTCAAGCAACTGCTAGGAAAGCTGGATCGCGAATTGAGGCTGATCATCGATCAGGGTGAGCGTGCACTGGTCGATGATCCCCCCCACGAACTGATCAAAAACCTCCTCTACTATGTGGGGCGGGCTGAATCACAACATCCACATCTGCTTGCGGTAAAAGAGGCCTATAATCTGAGCGGCGTGTTGCCGAGTGAATCGGCACTGGCGAAGGGGCGGGAGAGCCTCACCGGTACCAATGCCGAACTGGTCCACTCGGTGCGAGAGGCGATCTACGCTGAGCTAACACAGGTCAAAGATATCCTCGACTTGTTCATGCGTGGTGAGCAGGCAGACCCCAGCACGCTCGATCGCCTTCAGGTGCCGATGCAGCGCTTGGCCGATACCCTGGGAATGATCGGCCAGGGCGCATTGCGGTCCCGGCTGATTCGTCAGGCTGAAAAGCTCGAGTCGTTTGCCAAACGCTCCTCCAAGCCGGAAGAGTTCGAATTGATGGAGATGGCCGGTGATATTCTGTTTGTGGAGTCCTCGCTGAGTGGCATCCACAGCGGCCAGCAACTGATTGAAGATGTAGAGGCTTCAAGCAGTAACTGGGGGCAAACGCTGCCAGTCGGTGAATTTGAAGGCCTGGTCAAACAGACGGTCAAAGAGGCCAAGATCGATATTGCCAAGGCAAAAGAGGCAATTGTCAATTACACCGAAACTGACAATGATCCAGCGGTTCTCGAAGAGGTCTTTGGACAATTCACCCGTGTCTATGGCGCCCTAAAACTGCTCGATTTTTCCGAACCGGCAGAGATTGCGCGACGCACCACTGAATTCATTCATAAAAATCTGATCCAGGGGCATCAGATTCCAGGCCGCCAGCAGTTGAACTCACTGGCGGACGTGATCAGCAGCATCGAATATTTCCTCGAAGCCTTGGTCGACGGTGTGGGCGATCGCAAAGAGATCATAGAGATAGCGCGGACTGCGCTCTCTGGGCTGGTGCAAGAAGTGCCGGGCATGCCGGAGGAGGAGCCCGTTCCCGCCCCGGTGGTTGAAATTGCTAGCGTACGCGAAGCCCAGTCTCAGCCTGAGGAGTTGTTTGAGCTGGAGCAGAAGGAAGAGGCGGAAGCGGTTGAGGAAGGGCCTGTAGAGGAGGAGCCCGATTCGGAAGGATTGTATGCGCCTTTGACAGAGGAGGAAAAGGCGCGCGAGATTATTCCCTCTGCGGAAAAGCCCGCGCTGGAAGAGATCGACCCGGAGATCCTCGAGATCTTTGTCGAAGAGGCACGGGAAGAGTTGGAGGTGGTCCAGGAAAATCTGCCGCGCTGGCGTCGGAATTTTGATGATAAGGATGCCCTGATTACCATCCGCCGCTCCTTCCATACATTGAAAGGAAGCGGTCGTCTGGTTGGTGCCAAGATGATCGGTGAGCTCGCCTGGTCGGTCGAGAATATGCTCAACCGGATCATCGACGAGACCATCGAGGTTACACCTGAAGTACTCTCCATTCTGGCCGATGTCGAACAGATGCTGCCGGTGCTGATCGACTGCCAGGAACGCTCGGTTTTGCCCGATCTGAATGTGGTTGCGGTCATGGATCAGGCTTTCGCCCTGATCGATGGCCGCTCCAGCGCCGCAGCAAAGAGCACGCTTGAAATCGCAGAGGGCGAAACCACAAAGGAGTTGGCGGAGGCTCAGGGCGAGGTGCTAGAAGAGCCAAGTTCGNGGAATCGTTCGATCTGTTTGAGTCATCCAGTGAAGAGATCGAGCTGGCGCCTCTGGAAGATGAGACGATCGACGTTGAAGAGCTTCCTCTAGACGAACCGGTTGAAATCGAGGCAAGCATTCAGGAGCCTGATTCGGCAAGGCTTGCCGTAGAAGCGGCGGTAAAAGAGGCTCTTCTG
>NZ_AFOC01000056.1:0-23476 GCF_000224455.1 endosymbiont of Riftia pachyptila (vent Ph05) | reverse complement strand
CGCGGCTGGAGAGCTGAAACTCAGGCAGTGGATGGGGCGGTCGCAGTAGCACCCCGGCGATCGCCGGCAGGGTGTTGTCGGAGTAGCGGTTGCCGGTGTAGTAGGCCATGCCGAAGACGATCAGGCTCAGGGTAAGGAAGACAAAGCGGCGTTGTTTGGAACTTGGACGTTTTGGCATCGGCTGGTGGATGTTTAACTGGGTCGGGGCAGTTTAATCCAAACCGGCTCGGATGTGATGATTCAGACTGCGGTCTGGCAGTTGGGGCAGAGGTAGCAGGGCTGCCCACCCTGGTTGATTTTGATGATGCGGCTAGAGCAACGGTAGCAGGCCAGGCCCTCGCGGCGGAAGAGCTGGAAACGGGCGCTCTCGAAGTTGCTGCCGGCTGCCATCAGCTGCTCTGCCCGCTCGAGGTCGTTAGTAATACCGCCGGTCTCATAAGATTGGCGAGGTAGGTGGATGATCGCCGCTGCCAGCCGGGCGAGTTGTTCGGGGCGGCACTGACTGGGTTTGCTGGTTGGGTGCAGAGCGGCGTGGAATAGGATCTCACAGCGCAGATAGTTGCCGATGCCGGCGAGAAAGCCCTGGTCGGTGAGAATGCTGCCCAGGCGGCGGTTGCGGAACTGGCGGGATTCGAGCCGCGCCAGCACGGTTTTGACGTCGAGTGTGGGGTCCAGCAGATCGGGCCCCAGCCGGCTGAGAAACGGGTGACTGAGCAGTTCCTGGTCGTTGAGTACGTCGATCTCCGAGGCGCTGTAGAGCAGCGCGTCGTGACTTTCGGTGGAGATGCGCAGGCGCAGCTGGCGGCGGGTCTCAGGGCGCTCGCCGCGCCGCACACAGTGCCAGCGGCCATAGAGCTGGTTGTGGCTGTAGAGGGTCAGGCCGTTGTCGAAGCGGGTCAGCATCGCCTTGCCGTGGGTGTCGATACGCAGCACACGTTGCCCTGTCAGTGTGGCAGCGAATGGTTGCAGGCGGGGCAGGCTGAACCAGACCTCACTGGCGATTCGGCCCTTGAGTATCGACTCAACGGCATCGGCGGCGCGGCGGATCTCTGGTCCCTCTGGCATGCCGGGTCAGCTTTCGATCGGCAGGTCGTCCCGGTTGCCCCAGTCGGACCAAGAGCCGGGATAGCCTTTCGCCTGCTTATAGCCCAGATGTTTCAGTACCAGCCAAGCGAGCGAGGAGCGGTGGTGGGTCTGGCAGTAAGTGACTACCTCCTTGTCGCTGCTGATGCCGAGGCCCTCCAGCATGCTCCGTAGCTCACTCTCCGGTCTGAGACGCAGGTTGCGGCTGCGGTCCATCAGCTCCAGCCAGTCCAGGTTGGCGGCTCCCGGGATGTGGCCGCCAAACTGGGAGAAGCGTTTGCGGCCGCTGTACTCGTCGCTGTTGCGGGCGTCCCACAGGGCGAGGTCTGGGTTGCCCAGGCGGCTGCTGATGTAGTCGGCCTCTGCTACCACTTCGGGGGTGGTGGTGGCTTTAAACAGGGCGGAGGGCGGTGTGACCGGATTTTGCTCAACCGGGTGTTGCTCGTTGCTCCAGGCGTGCAGACCACCGTTGAGCAGGGAGAATCGTTCGTGTCCCATCGCTGCCAAGGTCCAGAGTAGGCGTGAGGCGTTGCCACCCCCCTCGTCGTCGTAGGCCACCACATGGGTCTGGTTGCCGATGCCGTGGGCGCTGAAAACCTGTTCCAGCTGGGCCGTTTCCGGCAGCAGCCCGAAGGTTGGCTTGCGTCCGGCGACGAACCGCCCGTACTGCAGATGGATCGCGCCGGGGATGTGCATTTGCCGGTAGGTAGTCTCCTTGCAGACCGCGACTATCAGCAGCCCCTCGCTGCTGAGCTGCGGTTCGAGCTGGTCCGGTTCGCAGACCAGGGGCAGGTCGATGGCGTTCATCGGGCTGCCAGCACTTTCTGTACTGCAGAGAGTGCGACGCCGCTGTTGATCGGTGCGCCTCTTTCGTTGAGCACCGCCTCTAGGGCGCTGACGCAGAGGAGCACGTTCTCGGCTCGGGCGGCGTGGCCCATCAGGCCGATGCGCCAGACTTTGCCGGCCAGCGCGCCGAGCCCGGCGCCGATCTCCAGATTGAACTCGTTGAGCAGGCGGTTGCGCACTGCGGCGTCGTCCACCCCCTCGGGGATGGTGACGGCGTTCAGTTGTGGCAGCCGGTGAGCTTCATCGACCACGAATGAGAGCCCCATCGCCTCCAGCCCTGCCTTGAGGGCGTTGTGCATTCTGCGATGGCGTGCCCAGGCGTTCTCCAGACCCTCCGCTTCGAGAATGCGCAGTGCCTCATGTAGGCCGTAGAGGGCGTTGATCGGTGCGGTGTGGTGGTAGGCACGTTTGGTCGCCGCTGCCCCAGTAGCCCATCACCAGGTTTAGGTCGAGGAACCAGCTTTGCACGGTGCTCTGGCGGTTGCGTACTTTCTCCAAGGCGCGCTCGTTAAAGCTGATTGGGGAGAGGCCGGGGGTGCAGGAGAGGCACTTCTGGGTGCCGGAGTAGATGGCGTCTATATCCCATTCGTCCACCTTCACCGGGGTGCCGCCCAGCGAGGTGACGGCGTCGACGATGGTTAGGCAGTCGTGTTGGTGGGCTAGGGCGACCAGCTCGGCGGCGTCTGACTGGGCGCCGGTGGAGGTCTCAGCGTGCACGAAGGCGACGATCTTCGCATCCGGATTGGCCTTCAGTGCATCCTCTAGCTTCTGCGGGTCGACTGCCCGGCCCCACTCATCCTCGATCATCACCGGGGTGCCGCCGCAGCGCTCCACGTTCTCTTTCATGCGACCGCCGAATACGCCGTTCTGGCAGACGATCACCTTGTCACCAGGCTCCACCAGGTTGGCGAAGCAGGTCTCCATGCCGGCGGAACCGGGGGCGGAGACCGGCATGGTGAGGGGGTTTTCGGTCTGGAAGGCGTACTGCAGCATGCTCTTGGTCTGTTCCATCATCTCGATGAAGAGCGGGTCAAGATGACCGATGGTGGGGCGCGACATCGCCTCCAGGATGCGCGGGTGCACATCGGAGGGGCCGGGGCCCATCAGGGTACGTACGGGGGGGGTGAAAGCGGGTATGGCCATGGTGTGGATGCCTGGTGAAGTCAATGGAAAAGGGGTTGAGTCTATGGCGGCCGAGTATATGTGCGCGTTTTGTGTCGCTGCAAGGGATCACTCCCCTGTTGCCGGCGTGGTTAAGAGGCATCTGGGCGCGCCTTGAAAAAAACGGGCGGGACCCAATTTTGGACACATCAGTGAATTACACCATCCAGGAGATGCGACGATGACTTACATGCACTATCAGCCTCTTGCCATGCTCAATCAGATGACCCGCGAGATGGAGCGCTTGGCCGCGGAGCACAAGCGGGCACAGGTTGCTACCGCCGGGACGGTATCCCGTTGGCAGCCGTCGGTGGATATCCTCGAACAGCAGGAACGCTTTGTCCTGAGCATGGATCTGCCCGGTGTCGATCCCAACACGCTGGAGATCCAGGTCGAGAAGGGGATTCTGACGGTTTCCGGAGAGCGCAGCCTGCGCAAGGTGGAAGACGAGGCGGCCAGTTACACTCGGCGCGAGCGGGTTGCAGGCAGCTTCAGCCGCAGCTTCAAACTGCCGGAGACGGCTGATGAGTCGACGATCAGTGCGGCCTCAGAGCATGGGGTGCTGGAGATCGTGATCGCCAAGAAGGCGGAGGCGCAGCCACGCCGGATCAAAATCACTCACTGACACGCCGCGCTGACAGAAAGCCACCCTGATTGGTGGTTTTCTGTCGGGCGGCGTTTGTCTATGGTGGGTTGAACCTCAAAAGCCTGGCCGGGAGGAGTTGAAGGTGTCAGAGAAGATCGCAAAATCGGATGCCGACTGGCAGCAACAGCTGAGCCCGGAGCAGTATCGGGTCTGCCGTTGTCAGGGGACGGAGGCGCCCTTTACCGGCAAATTCTACAATCATCATGAAGCGGGTGTTTACAGCTGCAGTTGCTGCGGCAATGAGCTGTTCGACGCCTCTGCCAAGTTTGATTCCGGCAGCGGCTGGCCGAGCTATTTTCAGCCGGTCTCTGCGGATGCGGTGACGGAGCATGCGGATAACAGCCATGGCATGCTGCGGGTGGAGGTGCTGTGTGGCCACTGCGATGCGCACTTGGGCCACGTCTTCTCCGACGGCCCGCCTCCCACCGGGTTGCGCTACTGCATCAACTCGGTTTCCCTCGACTTCAAGCCTGAGTCACCGCCATAAAAAACGGCCCCGAAGGGCCGTTGCTGAGGGGAGGGCGATGGTGGTTACTCTTGGATCTCGCCGCCGATTACCTTGGGTGCTGAAGTCACTGTCGGTACCGGCAGGTCGTTGAGCGTTCCGCTGACTGTACTTGGCAGGGCGGTGGCAGGCTCGGTCAGGCTGAGCGCGCTGCAGTTGCTGATATCGACCTCGACGAAGGTCTGCTCCACATCCCGCGCCTTGATCGCATATTCGGTGCCGTTTGGTCCCATCTGTACCCCGTCGGCGATGGCAAAGGCCCGTGTCCAGCGGTCCGGGTTGCCGTCGCCATCGGTGTCGAGCGATTCCTCCGGAATACCCCAGAAATCGCCGCTGCCACCATAGTTGAGGCGGAAGGTCTGACCCGCGTAGTCGGTGGTGTCGTGCACCGCGCTGCCGCTGCGGTCATTGGCGTCGCTGTGGGTGTAGGTGAACTCGATCGGCTTGTCGAAGCTCTGCACGACACCGAGTGAGTCAAACACCGTGGTGGTGCGGTTCCAATTGTTGGGGCCGGTCTCCCAGGTGTAGTAGACCGAGCCTTCCGGTAGCTCGTAGACATCCCAGACGTTGGCCAGTGCTGAGATGTCGGTGAGCATCGCGCCGGTGTCGATACCCCACTCGCTGCCGGCGGGCAGGTTGGCTGGGTCGGTACCGTCCACCGGGTTGCCGGAGGCATTGTGGACCAGGGTGAGGAAGTTGGCAGCGCTGCTGTCGTTGTTGATGCTGTAGGCCACCGCCTCGGCCACCGAGTTGGGGTTGCTGGTGCTCATCGGTGAACCCGGCACCAGACAGCGGTCGAGGCAGTAGAGGGTGGCGCTGCCGCCAGAGGCGAAGAGTTCGCCGGCGCCGGTCTCGCTGCCGTTCATGATGGTCTGCTCGTCATAGGTGATCTCGTTGTCGCCCTGCACAAAGCGTACGCTGCCGCCGAGCTGACTCGACCACATATGCAGGGTGTTCTGTCCAGGCGAGAAGCTGACTAAAACTGGTGTATCGAGGTTGCTGACAACGGGCGGTGCGTCCTGCTGCCAGATCTGGTAGCCGGTGCGGTAGAAGCCGTCGCTGGCTACCCCATCGCTGACGGTGAAATACTCCACCAGCCAGGCGCCATCGGCATTGTTTGGCAGTGGGTTTTGCTCGTCGTGGAACTCGAACTGGATGCCATCCAGGGCGCTGATGGCCAGACTCTTGACCTCGTTGCGAATCAACCGGCCGGGGGTCTGCTGCAGGGTATAATCGGTCTGGGTGTCGCTGCTGTAGTCGAATACAGAGACGGTCGCGCCATCCAGATTGGCCGATTCATCCTCATACCAGAGGCCCCAATAACCACATGGCCGTACTTGCCATCGTAGGTGAAGGAGAGCCCCGAATTGAGGCTGAGCGTGGCGCCGCTTGTGTAGTCGAACAGATCGTAGCTCCAGACTGTTTCGTCGATGTTGTTACGGTCGAGGCAGACCTGTGGGGTTAGGCTTTTGGCTGTCTTGGCTGCCGATGATGAAGTCGGCATCGTAGCTGAGGCGGTAGGTGGCGTTTTCGCCGCCGGGATCGGGGGTCATGGTGGTGCGGGTGATCGCCTGGCCGGTGGTCTCGCCCTGCATCTCCACCGAGGCGGCGTGTTCGATCTGCATCGGCCCGAAGCCAAAGTCATCCTCCATCGACTCGAAGAAGGTGAAGCCGTTGAGCCCGCTGCTCACTCCGGCGGTAGATATCTCGCCGCTACCGAAGCTGGTGCCTGATGAGTCTATCATCTGCCAGGTGAGCTGAAACTCACCCATCGGGTTGGTAGCGCTGGGCTCGGCGGTGACCTCGGCACGGGCCTTGATCAGCATGCTGCTGTTGCCTGGGCCCTCCATCTCCGGGATCCAGACGTTGACGATCATCGGGTCCTCATTGGAGGCGCGAGTTGAATCGATAATCACCTCGGTGTAGTTGGTAGCATTTTGCCCGCTGGACTGATTCTGGCTGCTGGCGCCCGATTCACCCTGGGAGCATTCATCATCATCCACCAGGGCGATGTAGGCCCCTTGGTCCACAAACTGGTCGGCGCGCATCTGCGAGATGAAGCAGAGGATCTCGTTGGCGGTATTCACCGGCTCGATGGCCGGGTGGTAGGTATGGATATCGGTACTGGCGTTGGCGTAGTCACTGCCGGCATCGTCAAATCTCAGGCCAAGCTCGCCGCGACCGGCGAAGCGCGCGGCGGCAGATCGGGCGCTGCTCGATTCAGCGGCCACCACGTCCACTCGTTCCGGCAGTTGAAGGCCGGAAATTGCTTCGCTGGTGGTGGTCTCTGTGCTCCCGCCACCGCCACAGGCTGTGAGTATCAGAGGCGTTGAGAGGGTAAACAACGCACCATATCGATGTAAAAACTGGTTCATTTGTCGTCTCCATTGGCAAACAAGAACATCTTTCCCATCTTCAGTTCGTGGACCCGAACTGATTGAGACATCGGCGCGTTGGAGAAAACCTGAAGCCGGGATTGAGTGAGGATTGTGATGGAGCAGCTGCGTTACGACAGAAGTCTATTTCAGCGCAGGGGTATACAGGTTGGTGAGTGCGGGGTCTAAGTCGATAGGTTTTTCGGGATGACAAGTGAGTGGATATTCGCGTGGCTGATCCCATCGAAGGCGACCAGCAGGTGGTAATCCTGCTCACTCTCATCGAGCAGAGCCAGGCCCTCGGCCTTGCCGCCGGCAGGCGGTTCGAGCTTGTGCAGCAGGCGGATCTTTCCCTGTCCACTCTGCGGTCGATCGGCGCCTGGCAGCGTGTCTCTGCCATCCCAGTGGAAGATCCGGTAATCCCCTGGTCCCTTGCCATTGGGACCGGCAAGGATCAGGAAGCCGTCGCTGACCCGGGTGATCTCGCGGCAGCCGAGGCCGCCCAGAGTGATGAAGCGCAGTTCATAGTCTGATTTCGGATCATCGAAACGAAACCGCAGGATCGGCACCAGCCCGTCGCGCAACACCGGCCCGCGGAAGGCGGCGTAAAGCCAGCCATCGTGCACTGCGATTCCCTCGATGTCGACACCGTTCTCTTTGCCGGGAATGGCGCTGAATGGCTGCAGCACTGGGTCCCGCCGCAGCAGTTTTCTGAGGCTGATACGCTGCTTCGATTCAATATCACCCTGGCTGTTGATGCGTAGCCGGAACAGCTGGTCGCGACTCTTTTCATGGATGATCGACTTTCCATGCAGTCGCTTCAGGTTCTTTTTATGGCTTTTGGCCGGGTTGAGTTGCTTGCGTTTCAGCGAGTGGGAGCCGATCACATAGATCGATTCACCATCGGAGGCGATGCCTTCGATGTCCAGCTCCCGGCCCTTTTTCCTGGAACCCTTATACAGCAGGATATTGCGGGCCAGCTGATAGTGGCCCTGGCCATCGGCACGAAACAGCTGCAGATAATTTTCGTTGCGTCGCTCGCCGCTGGCCTCATCGGAGCCGATCAGCAGCAGCCCTTGATGACGCCCGATGGCGCTGATGTCCGCCGGCGACTTGAGCTGATTGACCGCGATATTGAACATGCCGGATGCACCTCTGATACGGGGTCAGTCAGAGAGCTGCTTGAGCCGTTCGGACCAGAGCAGGGTGGCTCCCGCTACCGCCGCCGGCATCGCGACAAAGTTGAGGATCGGCACCATCATCAGCAGGGTCAGGCTGCCGCCAAACGCCAGCGAGGTAAAGCGCGCCTGCTTGAGGCGGCGATGCTGCTGTTTAAAACGCAGGCCGTGGTTGGCCATTGGATAGTCGCCATACTCCAGTGCCAGAAACCAGGAGGTGAAGGCGATCCACAGGAATGGCGCAGCAATGTTGATCACTGGGATCAGAAACAGGATTAGCAGTGGAATCGCGCGCAGCAGAAAGTAGCCCATCTTGCGCAGCTCGGAGGCGATGGAGGGGAGGATATCCTTCATCACCTGGCCGATGCCACCGGGCTCCTGGGGCAGCTCGCCGCCGATGAAACGCTCCACCTTTTCCGCGAGCAGCCCGTTGAAGGGGGCGGCTATCAGGTTGGCGATCACCGTGAAGGTGTAGAAGACTACCAGCACCAGGGTGATGGCAAACAGCGGCCAAAGCAGCCAGCGTAGCCAGAAGAGCCAGCTATCCTCCGCCGGCAAAAAGCGCTCCATCAATAGCTCGAACTGGTCGATGCCGAACCAGATCAGCAGGCTGAAGACCAGGATGTTGACCAGCAGCGGGATCAGCACAAACGGGCGCAGCCCCGGTTTGCTGATCAGACTGAGGCCGCGAAGCAGATAGCCGGCGCCGGAGAGGGGATTGTTTGCCATGGTTGAGGATCTTCGATTGAAAACGCCTATGGTAGCAAATGCGACGGTTTCTGCCGTGTGCATGTAAACTTCCCGTCAGTTGTGCCGAATGTCCTTAAGGAGCCTCTGATAAAGTCTGGATGAAGTCGATTGTGATTCAGAATGTTCAGATTCAAGGCGCAAATCGCACGTAATAGCTGGCTATTGCGAACGACGGCATGGATGCAGGAGATAGAGCAACGCATGGAGCCGTTGCCGAGATTTGCCATGCAGAAGCTGGATATTCTGGGCGCAAAATACGAGTTCATGACTTGATCAGAGGCTCACTAATGGCGGATGACGCCAGATATGGCAGTAAGTGCCAATAAGGAGACCGCGCATGAAGGGCATTGTATTTTCCAAGTTCATCGAGTTCGTAGAGGAGCGTTTTTCGCCGGAGATGGCAGATGACATCATCGAATCCTCCGATCTCCCGTCAGGGGGGGCATATACCTCGGTGGGCACCTACGATCATAGGGAGATGCTGCAACTGGTGACCGCGTTGAGCGAAAAATCCGGCACACCAGTTCCGGACCTGGTTCGTTCCTTTGGCTGTCACCTGTTTGGCATCTTGGCTGGCGCCTATCCCCAGTTCCTGGAAGGAATCGACTCAAGCTTGGAATTTTTACAGCTGATTGAGAATTACATTCATGTCGAGGTGAGAAAACTCTACCCAGATGCCGAGCTGCCGACCTTCGAGCACTGCTCCCCGTCGGCAAACCAACTGGAACTGATCTATTACTCAAAGCGGCCGCTGGGGGATCTGGCGCACGGGCTGATTGAGGGATGCGCCGCCCACTTCGGCGATACCCTCTCCATTGAACGGGAAGAGCTGCTGGTGGAAGAGGGAACCTCCATCCGTTTTCTGCTGACCCGCCAGGTGTAGCGAATGGATGAACTGACTCGTCTGGAACACCGCTGGCAGCGTGAGCGCAAGGCCCGCCATGAGGCGGAGCGCCTGCTGGAGGAGAAGAGCCTAGAACTCTTCCAGATGAATAACGAATTGGTTGAGCTGGCGGCTAGCCTGACGCACAAGGAGGAGTGGAGTCGCTCCATCCTGGAGGCGGCCGCCGAGGGGGTTATCACCACCGATGAAGGCGGTGCAGTGCAGTTTCTCAACCGGGCGGCGCAATCGATGTTCGGTTACACGCCGGACGAGATCTCCGGAAAGTGCATAAACACACTGTTGCCCGAAGAGCTTCTGAACTGCCCTTTCGCCAAGTCCGATTTGGAGAAAACCGAACCGCTCCTGAGCCTGAGTCATGAGACGCAGGGGCGCAGGAAGGACGGATCGGTGTTTCCGGCCGAATTGACGGCCAGTATCGCTCACCCTGGAACCGAGCGAATCGTCATCGCCGTTGTACGTGACATTACGGAACGAAAACAGGCGGAGAAGAGACTGGAAATGACCAATCGGCAGATCCAGCTGATCCTGGAAACGGTGGTTGAGGGAATCTTTGGCGTAGACTGCGAGGGAAATTTTACCTTTATCAACTCCGCGGCCAGCAAGATGCTGGGATGGAGCCAGCAGGAGCTGATCGGGCAGCACAGTCACGAGCTGATGCACCATACCCACAACAACGGCTCACGCCACCTCGCTGAAGAATGCCCCATCTACACGACGTTCCGGGAAGGCAAGGGAAACACTATCCTGGAAGATCTGTTCTGGTGCAAGGACGGCACATCCCTTCCAGTGGAATACGTCAGCCGACCGATATGGGAAGAAGAGAGAATAGTGGGAGCAGTCATCTCCTTCCGTGACATCACGGAACGTATAGAGGCCGAACGGGAGCGGCAGAAGATGGAGATCCAACTGCACAACGCCCAGAAGTTGGAGGCCATCGGCCAGCTCGCCGCCGGCATCGCCCATGAGATCAATACCCCGACCCAGTATGCCAGCGACAACACCCGTTTTTTGCAGGATGCCTATGCGGACATCATCAAACTCGTCTCCCTGCAGGAGCGCAGCATCGCAGCACTGACTAGCGGTGACCCGCTAGCGGCGCAGCTGGCTGCCGAGGCCGCTGCGCAGGCTGAGACGATCGAAATCGATTACCTGAAAGAGGAGATCCCCCTGGCGGTTGAGCAGACCCTGGGCGGGCTTGAACGCGTCACCAAGATTGTGCGGGCGATGAAGGAGTTCTCTCATCCCGGCGTAGAGGAGAAGACTTTTGTAGACCTCAATAGCGCCATTCAGAGCACTATCGATGTGTCTCGCAATGAGTGGAAATACCATGCCGAGCTGGAGACCGTGTTTGATCCTGAGCTTCCTGCGGTCCGCTGCCTTCCCGGGGAGATCAACCAGGCCATCCTGAACATTATCGTCAACGCTGCCCACGCCATCGCCGATAGGCGCAAGGAATGCCCAGATGAGAAAGGGATCATCCAGATCGCCACCCGCAAGAGGGGCGATTATGCCGAGATCAGTATCAATGATAATGGAGGGGGCATCCCGGAAGAGATACTGCCACGCATATTCGACCCCTTTTTCACGACCAAGGGGGTGGGTAAAGGAACGGGCCAGGGCTTGTCGATCACCTACTCCGCGGTGGTGGATAAACACAATGGAACCATAGAGGTGGATTCCAGCGTAGGGGAAGGCACCACCTTCATCATTCGTCTGCCCATCGATGGTGAAACTGGACAGACAAGCGATGCGCCGTGAACCCATCCTTGTGGGTTTGGCTGCGGCATTCCTGCCGCAGATACCCACGGATCGCTCCACCAACCCTGGCTCCAGGTGAATCTAACAAAGTAGAAGAGGCTCCTTAAGGCTTTCTCACACTTTTATGGTTAGAATGCGCGGCCATTTTTGCAGCAGAGAGCAGGATCAAAGATGAAATATGTCGGTGCCCATGTGAGTGCCTCTGGCGGTGTGCAGAATGCCCCGTTGAATGCTGGGAAGATCGGCGCCAGGGCGTTTGCCCTGTTCACCAAGAACCAACGCCAGTGGCGTGCCAAGCCGCTGACTGATGAGGTGATCGAGAGTTTTCAGCAGAACCTGCAGCAGGTCGGTATCAATCCGGCGCAGGTGCTACCCCACGACAGCTACCTGATCAACCTGGGCCACCCGGAGCCGGAGGGGCTGGAGAAGTCGCGCAACGCCTTTATCGATGAGATACAGCGTTGTCAGCAGCTTGGCCTCAAGCTACTCAACTTCCACCCAGGTGCGACCCTGCGCAAGATCGACGAGCCGGCGAGCCTGGAGCGGGTCGCCGAGTCGATCAATATCGCCCTGGCGCAGACTGATGGGGTGACGGCGGTGATTGAAAATACCGCCGGCCAGGGCTCCACCCTGGGTTACCGCTTTGAGCATCTGGCGCAGATCATCGACAGGGTGGAGGATAAGTCCCGGGTTGGGGTCTGCCTCGATACCTGCCACAGCTTCGTCGCCGGCTACGATCTGCGCAGCGCCGAGGCCTGTGAGCAGACCTTCGCCGAGTTCGAGCGCATCGTCGGTTTTGATTACCTGTGCGGCATGCACCTCAATGACAGCAAGCCGGAACTGGGCCAGCGGGTCGATCGCCACCACAGCCTGGGGCAAGGCAAGATCGGCTGGGAGTGCTTCCGTTACATCATGAACGACCCGCGCTTCGATGATATTCCGATGGTGCTGGAGACCATCGACGATACCCTCTGGGCGGAGGAGATCCAGGCCCTCTATGGGCTGATTGCCTGATTGGGGTTTCTGCTTCCCGCTCTGCATCTATGCTTAGGGTTGATCGCCTTTTGTGGAGGCGATTATCACAGGCCCTTTTGTAAACGATAGATTGCAGATAGGTGATCATGGGTTGGGAAGCCCTCTTCAGTCTCGCCAGCGTGCTCTTCTGCTTTGGCATGATGGCGTTCACCCGGGTCTCTCCCGACCTGATCACCAGTGCCGCGTTGACCGTGTTGTTGCTCGCCGGTGTGGTTAGCCCCGAGCAGGCGCTGGCGGGCTTTGCCAACCAAGGGATGCTGACGGTAGCGGTGCTCTACGTGGTGGTCAGCGGCCTGACGAGACCGGCGCAGTGGGCTGGATCGGCCAGACCCTGCTGGGCCGGCCCCGCTCCATCCGCCATGCCCAGTGGCGGCTGATGCTGCCGGTGGCGGGCCTCAGCGCCTTTCTCAACAATACCCCGGTGGTGGCGGTGTTCATTCCGGCGCTGCAGGAGTGGGCACGTCGTCATCGCCTGCGCTCTCCAGACTATTGATTCCGCTCAGCTTCGCCAGCATCGCCGGTGGCACCTGCACCCTGATCGGCAGCAGTACCAATCTGCTGGTGAACGGTCTGATGCTGGAGCAGTCCGGCAGCGGCCTGGCGCTGTTTGATCTGCTCTGGATCGGTCTGCCGGTGAGCCTGGCGGTGTTGCTGTTTGTGCTGCTGATGGGGGGCTGGCTGCTGCCCAACCGCAGCTCGGTGATGGAGGAGTTTGCCGATGTGCGCGCCTACACGGTGGAGATGCAGGTCGAGGTCGACTCGCCGCTGCCAGGTCGATCGATCGACGAGGCGGGGCTGCGACAGCTGCCGGGGCTGTTCCTGGCGGAGATTGAACGGGAGGGAGGCGTACTGCCGGCGGTCTCGTCGAAAGAGCGGCTGCAGGCGGGTGATCGTCTGCTGTTTGTCGGGGCACGGGATTCGGTGGTGGATCTGCAGCGGATCCACGGCCTGCTGCCCGCTACCAACCAGCTCTTCAAGCTCAATGATGAGCGCCCGGAGCGCCGCTTCATCGAGGCGGTGGTCTCCAGCCGGCACCCTCTGGTGGGGCGTACGGTGCGCGAGGGACGCTTCCGCAATCGCTACAATGCGGTGATTATCGCCCTGGCGCGCAATGGTGAGCGGCTTGACGGCAAGCTCGGCGATCAGCGGCTGCAGGCGGGGGATACCCTGTTGCTGGAGGCGCGCCCCTCGTTTCTGGAACAGCAGCGCAATGCCCAGGATTGGCTGTTGATCAGCCCGGTGGGGGAGTCGCACCCGCTGCAACATGAGCGCGCCCCGCTCGCCCTGGGGATTGTGCTGTTGATGGTACTGCTGGTGGGGTTGGGCTGGCTCAGCATGTTGAAGGGGGCGCTGCTGGCGGCGGGGCTGATGATCCTGACCCGTTGCACCCGCGGCCAAGTGGCCCGGCGTTCCCCCGACTGGCAGGTGCTGGTGGTGATCGCCACCTCCTTCGGTATCGGTGCGGCGCTGCAGCAGAGCGGCGCGGCGCTGTTTGTCGCCCAGGGGCTGATGGGGCTGGCGGGTGGCGAGCCCTGGCTGGCACTGGCGCTGGTGTTTGGGGTCACCGCCCTGTTGACCGCCCTGGCCACCAACAATGTGGCGGCGGTGCTGATGTTCCCCATTGCCCTGGCGGCGGCCCAGCAGTTGGGGGTGAGCCTGCTGCCGTTTGCCATTACCATCATGGTGGCGGCCTCCGCCTCCTTCGCCACCCCGATCGGCTATCAGACCAACCTGATGGTCTACAATGCCGGCGGCTATCGCTTTCAGGACTTCCTGCGGATCGGATTGCCGCTGACCCTGTTGGTGGGGCTGGTGACGCTCTTGCTGGTGCCGCTGGTGTGGCCGTTCTGATTACTTTTTGCGTGCCTTGGTGAAGGCTGCAGCTATCGCGCCCCCTGCCTGCGGTTGCGGTTGGTTGTCACGCTTTGTGCGGCGCGGGGCGTTGGCCGGGGCCTTTTGCCGCCCATCCCGACGCGGCTCCCGCTCGGCCCGTTCCTGCAGCCGCATGCTCAAGCCGACCCGCTTGCGTTCCAGGTCCACCTCCATCACCTTGACCTTCACCAGATCTCCCGCCTTGACGACCTCCCGTGGGTCTTTAACAAAGCGGTCGGCGAGCTGGGAGATGTGCACCAGGCCGTCTTGATGCACGCCGATGTCGACGAAAGCACCGAAATTGGTGACGTTGGTAATCACTCCTTCCAGCACCATATCGGGCTGCAGGTCGTTGAGGGTTTCCACTCCCTCTTTGAAGCTAGCGGTCTTGAATTCGGGACGTGGGTCGCGGCCGGGTTTCTCCAGTTCACCGATGATGTCGGTCACTGTCGGCAGGCCGAAGCGCTCGTCGGTGAAGTCGGCCGGTTGCAGCTGCTTCAGTGCCTCATGGTTGCCGATTAGTGAGGTCACCGGCAGCTTGGTCTGCTCCAGGATGCGCTTGACGACCGGATAGGCCTCAGGATGCACCGCCGAGTTGTCGAGGGGATTGCTGCCGTTCATCACCCGCAGAAAGCCTGCCGCCTGCTCGAACGCCTTGGGGCCGAGGCGGGATACCTTCAGCAGTGTCTTGCGCTCGCTAAAGGCACCGTGTTGGTTGCGAAACTGTACGATGTTCTCCGCCAGCGTTGGACTTAGGCCGGAGACCTGGCTCAGCAGCGGCGCCGAGGCGGTATTGAGGTCGACCCCGACAGCGTTGACGCAATCCTCCACCACCGCATGCAGGGAGCGGGAGAGGCGGCTCTGGTTGACGTCGTGCTGGTACTGGCCGACGCCGATCGCTTTGGGTTCGATCTTCACCAGCTCGGCCAACGGATCCTGCAGGCGGCGGGCGATGGAGACTGCGCCACGTAGCGAGACATCCAGCTCCGGCATCTCTTTGGAGGCGAGCTCGGAAGCGGAGTAGACCGAGGCGCCGGCCTCGCTCACCATCAGCTTCTGCAGCTTCAGTTCCGGATGTTTTTTGATCAGTTCAGCGGTCAGTTTGTCGGTCTCTCGGGAAGCTGTGCCGTTGCCGATCGCCACCAGCTCTGCCGAATATTGTTTGGCCATCGCTGCCAGAGTGGCAATTGATCGATCCCACTGCTTTTTCGGCGCATGTGGGTAGATGGTGTCGGTGGCCACCACCTTGCCGGTGGTGTCGATCATCGCCACTTTGACCCCGGTGCGCAGCCCAGGATCGAGGCCGATGGTCGCCTTGGGGCCGGCGGGAGCGGCCAGCAGCAGGTCGTGTAGGTTGCTGGCGAAGACCCGGATTGCCTCCTCCTCGGCGCGCTCGCGCAGCTGCGCGAGCAGCTCCAGTTCCAGCTTCAGGGAGAGCTTGATCCGCCAGGCCCAGCGCACAGTCTCGGTGAGCCAGGCATCGGCGGCGCGCCCCTGCTGGGCGATGCCCTGGGAGGCGGCGATGATGCTTTCGCAGATGCTTGGTTCGCCCTCTGCCTCGCCGCTGCCGAGATGCAGGTTGAGCACCCCCTCGTTGCGGCCGCGGAATAGCGCCAGGGCGCGGTGGGAGGGGATCTTGCCGATCGCCTCCGCGTAGTCGAAGTAGTCGGAGAATTTCTTCCCCTCCTGCTGTTTGCCGCTGACCACCTGGGAGCTGAGTATGCCGTTATTCTGCATCTGTTCACGCAGCCGGCCAATCAATGTCGCATCTTCGGCACAGCGCTCTATCAGGATCTGGCGTGCGCCGTCCAACGCCGCCTTGCTGTCGACCACGCCCTTGTCGGCATCGATATAGTCGGCGGCGGTCGCTTCGGGATCGAGATTCGGGTCTTGCAGCAGCCCTAGAGCGAGGGGCTCCAGGCCGGCCTCGCGGGCAATCTGCGCCTTGGTGCGCCGTTTCGGCTTGTAGGGAAGGTAGAGATCCTCCAGGCGGGTCTTGGTCTCTGCCGCCCTGATCTCCTGTTCCAGCTCCGGGGTGAGTTTTTCTTGCTCGCTTATGCTCTTAAGGATGGTTTCTCGACGATCTTCCAGCTCCCGCAGATAACCGAGTCGCTCTTCCAGATGACGCAGCTGGATGTCGTCAAGTCCACCGGTGGCCTCTTTGCGGTAGCGTGCGATGAACGGCACGGTAGCGCCTTCGTCTAGGAGTTTAATGGCGGCATCAACCCGCTGAACTGTGACCTTTAACTCAGTGGCTATACGGCGAAAGATGGTATTCATATTGTCAGACACGCGGGAGTGGAAAGCGCGCAACTCTACCTCGCCGGACGGGGAGTGAAAAGCTTGTTAAGGAGCCTCTGAACGAATCGTGAACTTGCATATTGGATCTAGAATCCGCGCTTTGTCGTTGCTGATCTTCGCAATAGCCTGCTATTACGTGCGATCAGAGCCTCAAATCGATGAATTCTGAAACCCATTCTGCTTCGCTCAGATCATTCAGCGGCTCATTAACGATCAGAGTTGACGCGTGTGTTGGATGACAATGTCTAGTAAGGAAACGTCTCGTTGGGGGTGGCGGCCAGTTTGCTATGGTTGTTCACCAGCGTGATTACGAGTCGGGTTCGCCCGTTTGCAATAGAGAAAAATCACAATGTCTCTGCTCGATGAATTGAAACATGAGGCCACAAGGCTCAACTCAAGTACTTCCGAACAAGCCGCATCCCACTCCCCTTGGGAAGCACATTACCACAAAGAACTTCGGCCGCGGATGCTCAAGCTTCTGGCCTACCTGAACGATTTGACTAGTCAGCTCAAGTTGGTTGCTCCCGATGTGCGGGCCAATTACCGAATTCCCGGGCTGGGGCAGGTTAAAAGGCTGCGTCAGGGGAACTATCTGGTGAATGCGGACAGCGTGACCAATCCGCGCCGGATTCGACTGAAATTCAGCTGCGTGGCAGCTCAGGAGATGTCATTTTCGGTTAGCCCCAAGGGGCTAGCCGATGAGACCCGGGGTTTTCTGCACTCTCACCACATGCAGTTCAGCGAGTGGCCGATCCGGGATGCAGAACAACGTCTGAGTGGCGTCAACTTCCAGGTCACGCCCAAGGTGGAAGTGGTGTTTATGTTCCAGATCGCTCCTGAGCAGTATGAGATCGAGATGCTTACCTCGAACTTCGAGAAGTTCGGCATCCGTCGCTACACTTACGGACCAGAGCGAATCGATGATGAGTGGCTCGATAATCTCGGCAACTATGTGTTGCGCCGCCATGACAAGCTGCACAGTCTCGACATCTCCGACTCGACCCTGGTCAATTTGCGTGAGCGCCTGGCGGTAGACAAGCTCGAGCGTGAGACTGGAGGAGGTGCCGACAGGGTACACCGGCCGGGACAGAAGCGCGGTAAGGGGTTGTTTGGACGTTTTCTCCACTCTCCCAATCATTGAGTATTGACGAACCCCGTTCTTGCTTGGATGACGTAACTTCAATTTTCAGGAAAAGAACTAACGAGTTTTTTCGGCCAAAATGGGTTGCTGCGCCCCGGGTAACTCTCCCCGGGGGGCTAGTTAGGATGCTTGTTTTGGCCTCAGCAATCCCCTAGTCTTCAGGCAATGTTTCATTGCCGCTATCTCTGGTTGTGTCTATTGGCAGTGCTTGTCTCTCCTCTATCTGCCTTGGCGGATGGAGGGAAGTTGGTGCGCATCGGTGTACTTAGCCATCGCGGCGATCAGTTCACCCTCGACAAATGGTCGCCCACTGCGGAGTATCTGACCAGTCAGATTGCTGACCATCACTTCATCATCATGCCGCTCGACTTCGCTGAGGTGGAGCCGGCGGTGGTGGAGGGCAAGGTCGATTTTGTGCTGGTCAACTCCGGCATCTACGTCAATCTGGAGGTGCAGTTTCGCGTCTCACGCATTGCCACCCTGAACAACCGGCGCAGTGATGTGCCCTACAACATCTTTGGGGGGGTGATTTTCACCCGAGCCGACAATCCGCGGATCAACAGCCTGGAAGACCTGCCAGGTCACTCACTGATGGCGGTGGATGCAACCTCGCTGGGTGGCTTCCAGATGGCCTGGCGCGAGATGCGGGCCCAGGGGATCGATATCAATGATCTCTCCGAGTTGCGCTTTGCCGGCATTCACGACCGGGTGGTGATGGCGGTGCGCGGCGCTGAGGTGGATGTGGGTACGGTGCGTACCGACATCCTGGAACGCATGGCCAGCGCAGGCATGATCGACCTGGATGAGTTTCGCATTATCAACCCCCAGTCGGATCCGGAGTTTCCCTTCGCCCACAGCACCCGGCTCTATCCCGAGTGGCCCTTCAGTAAGGTAGCGCATACCTCCAACGCACTGGCGCAGCGGGTGGCGGTGGCCCTGCTCAACATGCCGCAGAACCATCCGGCAGCGATTCAGGGACGTTACTCCGGCTGGACCATTCCTCTCGACTACCAGCGGGTACGTGAGTTGCTGAAGGAGCTGCATCTGCGCCCGTTTGAGAAGCCCGCTCAGTTTACCCTCCTGGATGCCATCAAACGCTATTGGTACTGGTTGCTGAGCGGGTTGATCTTCCTGATCTTTATGGCGTTGATGACCCTCTGGGTACTGCGCCTGAATCGGGAGCTGCAGCGCGCCAAAAGCCGTCTGGAGCAGCAGCATGAGCTGATCCTCGACTCGGTGGCCGATGGCATCTACGGTGTCGACCTGCACGGCAACTGCACCTTTTTCAGCCGCGCCGCGGAGGCGATTACCGGCTGGTCGGCGGAGGATCTGATTGGCCTAAACCAGCATGAGATTCTGCACCACACCCGTCCGGATGGCACCCCTCATCCGGCGGAGAATTGCCCGGTCTACCAGACCTTTCGTGACAACCAGCCCCGCTTCGTCTCTGACGATGCCTTCTGGCACAAGGCTGGGCACAGTATTCCGGTGGAGTACAGTTGCACCCCGGTGAAGGATGAGTCGGAGCGGACCCTCGGTTCGGTGGTGGTGTTCCGTGATATCACCAAACGTAAACAGGCAGAGGATGAGGCGCGTCAGCACCAGAACGAACTCGCCCGGGTGGCACGTTTCAGCACCATGGGTGAGATGGCGTCGGGTATCGCCCATGAGTTGAATCAGCCGCTGACTGCCATCGCCACCAACGCCCATGCCAGCATTCGTCTACTCGAATCCGGTAAGGAGGGGCAGCAGGCCTGTGCCGATGTGATGGAGCGTATCGCCTCCCAGGCGGAGCGTGCCGGAGCGATCATTCGGCAGCTCCGACGTTTTGTGCGCAAAGAGCCGCTGGAGCGCTCCCGGGTCGATATCAATACCCTGGTGGATGCAGTGGCGGTGTTGATCCAGCCGGAAGCACGGCGGGCGGATGTGGCGGTACGGCTGGAGCTGATGCCGAATCCACCGCAGATGAGGGTGCAGCGGATTCAGGTGGAACAGGTGATTTTGAACCTGGCGCGCAACGCTATCGAGTCGATGGCCGGGGACGAAACGGAGCGTCAGTTGGTGATTACCACCGAGGCCAATGGCGTGGCTTCGGTGCAGGTGCGGGTCAGTGATACCGGGCCGGGTATCAAGCTCGAAATGATCGAAACGCTGTTCGCTCCCTTTGTCACCAGTAAGTCGGGTGGCATGGGGCTGGGGCTCTCTATCAGTCACGGGATCGTCGAGGCGCATGGTGGTAGACTCAGCGCACAGAATCTGCCCCAGGGTGGGGCCTGCTTTATATTTACCCTGCCGGTCTCAGCTACAACCTGAAATTATGGAACAGAATTCCCCTACAATTTTTATCGTTGATGACGACGAAGAGGTACGTAATGCGCTGCAACTGCTGATGCAGTCGGTGGGGCTCACAGTGGCCTGTTATGCCTCTGCGCTGGAGTTTCTGCAGGCGTTTGACGCCTCCCGGCCCGGTTGTCTGGTGGCCGATATCCGCATGCCTGGAATGAGCGGCATCGAACTGCAGGAGCAGCTCAATGGCGAACCGATCCATCCGCCGATCATCTTCATCACTGGTCATGGCGATGTGCCGATGGCGGTGCGGGCGGTGAAGGCCGGCGCGATCGATTTCATCGAGAAACCGTTTAACGACCAAGTGCTGCTTGACAGTGTGCACCGGGCGATCCAAATGGACGCCAAACAGCGCGGCGAGGCCTCGCGGCTCTCCGATATCCGTGAGCGTTTCAATCAGCTGACGCCGCGCGAGCGCGAGGTACTCAACCTGGTGATTGCCGGCCGGCGCAACAAGAATATCTCCCAGGAACTGGGCATCACGCTCTCCACCGTGGAGGCGCACCGGGCACGGGTGATGGAGAAGATGGAGGCAGATAGCCTGTCGCATCTGATGCGCATGATGCTTTCCCTGGAGCAGGGTTAAGGAAAACCCTTACACAAACCGTTGTATGCTGGGATTTTCATTAAAAGACAATCGGTTAGATAATACTGACTCCCCGATAACTGCCCGGAACAAGCGTTTGGGGAACCTCCTGGAGGCTGGTCGGTGGACTGTTGGTTTTGGATAGCGAACAGGCATCCCGCAGTTTTCCGACCAGCCTTCCCCTTTTACTGATGGCCTTTCCGGTGGCCAGCAGCAACACAGAACAATAGGCACTCCATTGCTGGCAATTTTGCAGAGAGTGCTGCAACAAACCCTAGAACCAGCCATCGGCGGCAGACTCGACCAGCCTGTCGTCTAGGAGGATGAGGAAGAATGAGCATTTCACGACGTGAGTTTCTACGCCTGATGGGTATGGCTGGTGCGGCCGGCATGATGCCTGCTTCGATCTTTGCCGCGATGCGTCAGCCGACGGATCTCTATGAGGTGCCGAAGTTTGGCAACGTCTCGCTGCTGCATTTCACCGATACCCACGCCCAGCTCAACCCGATCTATTTTCGCGAGCCCAACGTCAACCTCGGCCTCGGCTACGCCTTCAACAAGGCACCGCATCTGGTGGGTGATAAGTTGTTGAAACACTTTGGTATCGCGCCGGGCGGTATCGAGGCCCACGCCTTCAGCTATCTCAACTTCGATTCGGCTGCCGGCAAATTCGGCAAGATTGGCGGCTTCGCCCATCTCAAGACCCTGGTGGACCGTCTGCGCACCGAGCGCGGTCCCGGCAACAGCCTGCTGCTCGACGGTGGTGATACCTGGCAGGGGTCCGGCACCGCCTACTGGACCCGCGGTAAAGACATGGTTGGCGCCTGCAACCGCCTCGGTGTGGATGTGATGACCGGCCACTGGGAGTTCACCTATCTGGATAACGAGGTAATCTCCAACATTGCCGACTTCAATGGTGACTTCGTGGCGCAGAACGTCGGGGTGAAGGATGACGCTTTGTTCGACTACAAGTTTGCCGACTTCGACGGCTTCAATGAGGACGAGGGGCTCGCCTTCAAGCCCTACGTAATGAAGGTCGTGGCTGGTGCCCGGGTCGCGGTGATCGGTCAGGCCTTCCCCTACACTCCGATCGCCAACCCGGGCCGCTTCATCCCCGACTGGACCTTCGGCATCCAGGATGAGCGCATGCAGACGGTGGTCGACGCGGTGCGCGAGAACGAAAAGCCCGATGTGGTGATAGTGCTCTCGCACAACGGCATGGACGTTGACCTGAAGATGGCCTCCCGAGTCAGTGGCATCGACGTGATCTTCGGCGGTCATACTCACGACGGCATGCCGGCCCCGACCATCGTCAAGAATGCTGGCGGCAAGACCTTGGTCACCAACGCCGGTTCCAACGGCAAGTTCCTCGGAGTGATGGACCTCGATGTGCGCGGCGGCAAGGTACGCGATTTTCGTTACCGTCTGCTGCCGATCTTCTCCAATCTGCTGCCGGCGGACAAAGAGATGCAGGCCTACATCGACGGCGTGCGCGCCCCCTATAAAGAGACCCTGGATGAGGAGTTGGCGGTGGCGGAGGAGACTCTCTACCGTCGCGGCAACTTCAACGGCACCTTCGATCAGGTGATCTGCGACGCCCTGACCACGGTCAATGATGCGCAGATCTCCCTCTCCCCAGGCTTTCGCTGGGGTACCACTGTGCTGCCGGGTCAGAAGATCATCATGGACAACGTGATGGATCAGACCTGCATCACCTACCCCGAGACCTACCGCCGCGAGATGAGTGGTGCTGACATCAAGAATATTCTGGAGGATGTCAGCGACAACCTCTTCAACAAGGACCCCTACTATCAGCAGGGCGGTGACATGGTGCGGGTGGGTGGACTCGACTACACTTGCGATCCCGGTCAGGGGTTTGGTAAGCGTATTACCGACATGCGCCTCAACGACGGCAGTAAGATCGAGGCGGGCAAGAATTACGTGGTCGCGGCTGGGCGACAGTCGGTTCCAAGTCGCCGGGTCGGCCGATCTGGGATGTGGTGGCCGACTACCTGCGTGACCAGAAGACGATCAGGATCAAGAAGCTCAACACCCCCAAGCTGGTTGGAGTCGATAACAATCCGGGCATTGCTGAATATCGGGGTGCCTGATCAGGCATTGCGGCCCGCCGGGCAGGCCCACTCCCGGTGCGCTGCAGATTGATGGATATGGCGCAGAGAGGGAATACTCTCTGCGCCTTTTTTGCTTCTTAAGGCGTCGTTTGCACGCCTTGCAGGAGGGCGCCAAACGCGCGGCTCAGCTGCTCTGAGCGTGCCGGATCCCTGACCCCAGCGAGAACCTGCGGGCGGGTGTCGGGCAGAAACATCAGATCACTGAGTAGTTGATTGAACAACGCCTGTCCCTCCTGATTCTCTGCCAGACGTTCGAGAAACAGACGGCAGATAGCGGTCTCCTGCAGGCCCTCCCAGGCGCGCCCGGCGATTGCAGCAAGGATCTCGCTGTGTGTCGCGCAGGGGGCCTGCAGTACCCGTTCGATCAGTCGCTGTCGGATCTCCGGGGAACGCGCCTGGGAGCTGCCACGGATCGCCGCCGTAATCAGTTGGAGGTCGATCTCCTCTTCATTCAACGCCGACTCCATCCGCTCCAGCAGGGCTGTCGCGATCTCGTCCGTCACCCTTTCGTTCTCCAGACAGTGGCAGAGTGCCTCGAGTGGCGCGCCGGGGAGCTGTGGGATAGCGGCTGCCAGCTGTTGGCTTGTATCTTCAAGATCGAATCTGGCACCCAGATCGGCAATCCCCTGGTAACCGAGGAAGGGCCACTGGTCCCAGCCGATCTCACCGCAGAAGTAGGATCTGGCATGCGCATAAAAGCGTGAGGGCGGGCGATTCAACAGCCGGTTCACCTTGGCGTGAAACACCGCGAGCCGCTCCTGTTTTGGGGTGAAGGCGTAGGGGTTGTCCTGCAGTGCGGCCTGCAGCTGCTCCCCCTTCTCCGCTGCCTGCAGATTGCGGTCGGTGACCTCCAGCAG
>NZ_AFOC01000057.1:0-23229 GCF_000224455.1 endosymbiont of Riftia pachyptila (vent Ph05) | reverse complement strand
CCAGGCACGCCAGTCGATCAGCATCGCACCGAGCTGACGCAGCCGGCCGCTCGACAGGCTGAATAGCAGCGCCACCGCACCGGGGATCAATAGCGAGACCGGTCCCTTGGCAAGAAACCCCAACCCTGCAGCAAGCGCAGCAAGACGCAGATAGCGATGCTGTTCGCTCTCAAAAAATCGGTAGAGATTGAGCATCGAGAGGGTCAGACAGAGGTTGAGCAGCGCATCGGCAGTGGCCGCCTTGCCAATCAGCGTAACGCCGATGGAGCCAGCCAGCAGAATGCCGGCAGCAAGACCTGCGCCTTGACCGAAATAGCGACGGCCAAACAGCACCAGCGCCAACGACCAGAGGCTGGCAGCCAGCGCCGAGGGGAGACGAAAGGCAAACTCATTCAGGCCGAACAGGGAGACACTGGCCGCCTGCAGCCAGTAGATCAGGATCGGCTTGTCGTAGCGTGGCACCCCGTTGAGGTAGGTGGAGAGGAAATCCCCCCGCTCGAACATCTCGCGGGTCGCCTCGCTGAAGGCCCCCTCGTCGAGATCGAACAGCGGCACCGCATGCAGGTTGAGAAAAAAGCCGACCAGCAGAGTCAGCAGCCAAAGCAGCAATAGCCGGGCATCACGATCAGCGCTGAAATCTTGTGTCATGGGCGGCTATCTGGGGACACGCACCACGTTGACCACGCGGGCAGTCTGTCTGGCTCTTGAAAAGAGCCGAATTCTCTCACACAGCCGTGTGACTGGAAAGTGGCCAGACCTCAGCCTGTAGGCCTTTAACGACGATGCGCTGCGTCCATGCCGGCACCAGAGGAGAACCCCGCCGCATCCACCCTGCCCTTGCGACAGCTTTTGCCGTTGGAAACTGGCGCAGCCTGGATCAGCTCAGCCAGAGATCCTGCCGAAGGATCCCCCCGCAGCGCGATCCTCAGCTCAGTGATCATCCCCTTGCGGCACTTCATCACCACCCGCCTGCCGCTGCCCGCCCCAAACGCCCGGTCAAACGCCTGCCGCAACTGATCCAACGAGAGCCGATCACCAATCTTTTCACGAAACAGCCGCCCGACCAGGGATCGGTTGATCGCCTTCAGCAGCGCCATGGAATCCTTGAAATAGCGTTCCGCCGTGCCGTAGCAGCTGCCATGTTTAATCCACTCATGACGATGCAGAAAGGAGGCGCTCCCCGGCATCACCCGTTCAAGTGTTTCGCGGGTCGCCGTGCTGAGCTGCAGCCTCGGCAACCCCTGCCAACGCCCCCGCTTGTCA
The DNA here is from genome assembly GCF_000224455.1 of endosymbiont of Riftia pachyptila (vent Ph05). Lineage (NCBI taxonomy): Bacteria > Pseudomonadati > Pseudomonadota > Gammaproteobacteria > endosymbiont of Riftia pachyptila. The sequence continues at coordinate 21,966 of NZ_AFOC01000057.1, read as the reverse complement.
CGCTTACGCAGTTTTTTGCTGACACCACAGTAGACCTTGCTCTTAGGCTGCGGCCAGAGTCCGTGCAGAGAGAGATGGGAGGCGTCATAGCGGCCAACCTGTTGGCTGCGACACTCCTGTTTATTTCGATGCGTCTCACAAAAAGCCGGCTGCCAGCTCAGGGCCAGCAGGTAGTCGGCATCTGCTGCGTGGGCCCGCCCTGGCTGATCAGCACCGGCCGCCGGAGAGACGGCGATCAGCAACAGCGATAGTAAAAGAGGCCAGAGAGGATATCTACGCATGGAAAACAGGACGATGGTGATGGGCGTGGGTTCAGAATCATCCAAGATACAGGAGCGCCGCTGGCAGCGCGAACGATTGACTCGACACCGGGATACACCACCTTGTAGGCCCAGCTTTAGGCGGGGATGTCCGACTCAAGTTCGTTGTTCGCGCCGCCATCGGCACTCCCACACATGAATCCAGGGGCTTGCCGTTTGCGTAGTATCCTGGAGCCATCCCGCTAACTGAGGAACGACAGCATGATCCTGCGGAGTCTGATTTTTGCCCTTCTGTTGCTGACGGGCAGTGTCTTTGCCGCGCCCAGCGCGGAGCTTTGGCCAGTCTGGCAGGCGCATGATGAGTCGAATCAGCAGGCGCTGGACCACCAGCCCTGGGATGAGCTGCTGGGACGTTATCTGCAGATCAATGAGGGGGGGATCAACCGCTTCGATTACCGGGCGGTGACAGCAGCAGACCGGGCACAGCTCAAGGGCTATCTGCAGGGCTTGCAGCAGGTCACGGTGTCCAAACTGAGCCGGGCTGCGCAGCGCGCCTACTGGATCAATCTCTACAACGCCACCACGGTGACGGTGGTGCTGGAGCACTATCCGGTGGAGAGCATTCTCAATATCGACATCTCTCCCGGTCTTTTTAGCAACGGCCCTTGGGGTAAGAAGTTGCTCAAGATTGAGGGGCAGGAGGTCTCACTGGACGACATTGAGCACCGCATCCTGCGCCCGATCTGGCGCGATCCACGGCTCCACTATGCGCTCAACTGCGCCTCGCTGGGCTGCCCCAACCTACAGCCAGTAGCGTTTACCAGGGAGAACAGTAAACGCCTGCTCGATGCGGCCGCGCTGGCCTTTATCAACCACCCGCGGGGCGCCGAGGTGGTCGATGGCAAGCTGGTCGTCTCCAGCATCTATGACTGGTTTGAGGCGGATTTTGGCGACAGCGACGCAGGGGTGATCAAACACCTGCGCCGCTACGCGCAGCCCCCGCTAAAGGAGGCGTTGAGGGGCGTTGAAGAGGTCGACGACCATCAGTATGAGTGGGGGGTCAACGCGATGCGTTAGTTCTGATCACGGGAGAGGCCCGTCTTTTCCATGCAGCTCTCCATCTCGGAGGCGCTATTGCTTCTCTCAAGGCAGCCTTTGGTGGCCTTGCCCTGTTCGACCGACTGTGTGATGTCCGTCAGCATCTGTGCCTTGGTCTCAGCATTCCATTCGATCTTGGAGGCGTCAAACTCCTCTTTCGGCGGCCGCTTTTGATGCGGGGCACCCTGCGGCGCGAGGTTCTGCATCATCTTCTGCTGCAGGTCACGCATGATGGTGGTGCACTCAATGAAATCATCCTTGCTCTCTGCCGCCTGCAGACAGTTGCGGGTACGCTCCATGGCGGGCACCGACTGCTCCAGCATTGGCAACATACGTGACTTTGCCATCTTGAAGATCTGATCCATCTGGGCCTGGTGGTCCGACGGCGCAGCCAGGGCCACAACTGGCAGGAACAGCAACGATGCAACGAGTTTCATGGGGGTCTCCATAGGTTTTTTAGATTCTTCCGTCTCCGCAGGGAGAGCACAGACACTACCGCAACTAACCACTTGCGTACCAGCGAAAGAGGCCTGTTCTTGAGAAATCCCAGATTGCGGACCAGAATAATCTGCATGAGAACCCTGCTTCTGCTCGCCCTTCTGAGCCTATCCTTGCAAGCTCACGCCTTTTTCTGTCTCGCCTTCAAGGCCGCTGGCAACAACCGGGCATCCAGATTTGAGCGGCTGCACATCCCCCCACCACCCCTGCTGCCACCGCCTCCGCAGCCCGTCATGCCGGTCTGGGCAAATAGCCCTGCAGCCACCACTGCTCCATCCGAAAAAATTGAGCCAGAGCTGATCAACGGTTATCGTTTCCGGCCCCTGCCGGGAAACCGCACCCGCAGACAGGCTGTAATCCCCCTCTACAACCATTAAACTCTCCCGCTTTCACAGCTTTTCAGGAGTCTCCCAGTGGCAGAGAAGAGAGTCGATGTCGCCATCATCGGGTCCGGTACCGCCGGTCTCAACGCAACCAGCAAGGTCGGCCCCGCCGGCAAAAGTTTCGTCCTGATCAACGGTGGCGAACCAGGCACCACCTGCGCTCGGGTCGGCTGCATGCCGTCCAAGGCGCTGATCCAGGTGGCAGAGGACTACCACCGCCGCACCCATCTGGGGCGCTACGGAGTGGACGGCCACGAGGAGTTGAAGATCGACCTGCCGGAGGCGATGGAGCATGTGCAAGACATGCGCGACACCTTTGTCGACCGGGTGCTCTCCAACAGCACCGACAACATGGGCGAGCGGTTCATCGAGGCCTATGCCCGATTCGTCGATCCCCACACCCTGGAACTGGACAATGGCGACCGGGTGGTAGCCGACAAGATCGTCATCGCCACCGGTTCGCGCCCGGTGGTACCCGAGGCCTGGCAGGCCTTCGGCGATAAGGTGATCACCACTGACAGCTTCTTCGAGCAGGAGGACCTGCCGGAATCGCTAGCGGTGGTCGGACTCGGCGTGATCGGCCTGGAGCTGGGCCAGTCGCTGGCGCGTCTGGATGTGAAAGTGACCGGCTTCGACGCGGCTGAGAGCATCGGCGGCGCCACCGATCCCGAGGTGGTGAAGACGGCCCTGGAGATCATGCAGCGCAGCTTCGACATCCACCTGGGCCAACCTGTGGAGATCAGCGAGGAGGGGGACAAGCTGCGGGTCAGCGCCGGCGACAATGCAGTCGTCGTCGACAAAGTGCTCTGCGCCATCGGCCGTACCCCCAACCTGCAGGGGCTGGCGCTGGAGAACAGCGGCCTGGAATTGGACGAGCGCGGCATCCCGCTGTTCAACCGCAACACCATGCAGTGCGGCGACTCCCACATCTTCATCGCTGGCGACCTCAACGGTGAGCGGCCAATCCTCCACGAGGCGGGAGACGAGGGCAAGATTGCCGGCTTTAACGCCGCCAGCGATTCGGTGCAGGGCTTCAAGCGCAAGCTGCCGCTGGCGATCAACTTCTGTGCCCCCAACATCTGTCTGGCGGGCGCCCGTTACGACGAGCTGGATCTGGCGACTACCGCCATCGGCGAGGTCAAGCTGGCGCCGGTGGGCCGCGCCATGATCATGGGGCAGAATCGGGGAGTGATCCGGGTCTATGCCGACAAGGCAAGCGGGAAGATGCTGGGTAGCGAGATGATCTCGGTACGTGGCGAAAACCTGGCGCACCTGCTCAACTGGGCCATCACCCAAGGACTCACTGTGGGGGATCTGATCCGCATGCCCTTCTATCNACCCGGTGATCGAGGAGGCGCTGCAGGCGGCGCTGAACAACCTATACGCCCAGGTAGAGGCGAAGAATGAGGGCGCTAATCAAGGAGCTCTATCCGCTCTAAAAAGAAAACGGCCGGGGGAGTCCCCCGGCCGTTCAGTGCCATCAGCGCTTAGATATCGCCGCTATCGCTGCAGCTCCAACCCCAGCCTTCGAGCTTCTGACTGAAGGCCTCGGCCTTCACCTCGCAATAGCCGCCTTCGGCCTGGGCACTCCAGAGCACCTGCATCTCGCCCGGCACCTCGCTGTCTTTATAGTAGCGTACCTCACAGGGCGGATACCCCTTCTCCTCCAAGTAGTGCACTTCCACACGCCGCTCCAGCCCCTGATTCTGGCAATTGTAGGTGTAGTCGGCATAGACACTGCCACTAAGGCAAGCTGTCAGCAGACCAAAAGCTGAAATATGACGCGAAAAAGCTTGAATACGCATAAAAATATCTCCTTGATTTAATGACTGCTCCCGCTCGATCCCACTACAGGGTTGCCTGGGAGTTGGTATAAAAAGACCAGATTGGCCGAGTAAAAACCGGATCTCCGTCCAGAATTTTGCCCTTACGCTGCAGCACCCCCTGCTTCTGTGAATCCGATTCCACAATCATTTAAGTATTTTTCGATACTCTAATGGTATATACTTTAATGTCGGATTTTCTTACACTTTTTCATCGAGATCGGGGAACGAAATGACAAAGAAAACAAAGGAATCGACGACTGCCGAGGCAGAAGGCGTTTCCGACAGCAGAGAGGCAGCTGACAGCAACAATGAAAAGAGCAGCGAGAGCCGACTGCTGCCCGGTCTGCTCCACTCCATCTTCGACCGCATGCACAAGGAGAACCGCGACAGCGGCAAGGCGCAGGAGAAGATCATCCATGAGTTCACCGCCCGTCTCACCGACGCCTTCAATGAGGTGCATGCGGAATCCAAGGAACGGGAGCGCCTGCTGGAGGAAAAGCTCAAGGCGATCGAGCAGGAGCAGGAGTACAAGATCCGCCGCATCAAGTTTCTTTCGGTACCCGGCACTATCATCGCAACAGCCTGCATGGTCTATCTCTTCTACGTGGTGCACGTGATGGAGACTTCCATGACCAGCATGTCAGACGACATGCACACATGCGCGGCTATATCTCCAGCATCAGCGGCGATACCCGTGTGATGTCGAGTAATGTGGTGACGATGAACAACCACATGGCCGACATGAACGGCAACATCGGTAGCGTCGATGAGAAGATGGGCAACATGAATAGTGAGATGGGCGACATCAAAAAAGAGGTCAAGGGCATGAACGGCAATATGACCCACCTCAACCGCAGCGTCGGTGTCATGACCCGTGATGTCGGCGCCATGTCCCATACTATCTCCCCCGTCATGGGCAGCATGGGCAAATTCATGCCATTCTAACTCCCCCACTACCGCCCCAAGCCTCCCCGTCGGAAGGGATGTGGAGCAGGGCCGCTTAGGGTTTGAGATGGATGAAATCCTGAAAGGTCGAACCCTCAAGCTCAGGATGGGCCGCGAGAAAGGCATCGAGCTTTTTCAGTGAGTAGGGGGTCAGCGCCTTGGGGTGTCCCATCACATTGAAGATGTCGGCAGCGCCCGATGCCTTCAGGCGNCGGTAGGCCCGCTCCAGCAGGCCCGCTTTGGCGCCGTCGATGGAGGTTACGGTGTTGCTGCTACGACTCAGCAGCTTCCAGTAGTGGGCTGCGTTGTAGACCATCGACTGACCATCGCCAAAGCTCTTGAACTCACCACCTTTGGCGAACTTTTTGATATAGACCATCTTCCAATAGAAGCTCGGCAGCACCCGGCAGGCGGTGATCGGGATCTCAACGAACCGGCCCTGTGGATCCTCCACCACCGGATCTTCATCAAAGCGCCACTGCTCCTTCTGCGGCGCCTGACGGAAATCGAAACCGCGGATCTCATCCGGCGAATAGCCCGCATCGTAAACCGTGCTGTCGAGCCAGATTCCATGCTGGTGCAGCGCGTCGGCCAGCGGCGCAAACGGCTGGATGCACCAGCCGCCGGCCCGATAAGCAAAGATGCGATCACCAACGATCTCTACCAGCCGTTGTTTGTAGCGCCCCACCAACTCGTGGGCCTGTTCCCGGTCGAAGTCATGCAGCCGATAGCGACTGGTATCGATCTGCCAATTACCATCCCGATACTCGGTATCCTCCCAGTGAGGATGGATGTGCAGCTGCACCTCGTGACCCGCCTCGACCAGACTGCGCAGTTGCTCAGTGACCTGCTGGTAGTCACGCTGCAGCTCCGGGCACTCACCAGAGAACAGCTGCAGGCGATCGAGATAGCCCGCATCGACGAACAGAGTGAGACGGGCGCCGTGCTGATCCAGTATCTGGATCAGCTTATTGATGGGCTGGATCATGCAGTGCTCAACACTGCCCACTCTCTGACCAAAGAAGAGTTCGTAATCGAGGGTGATCAGCAGTCGAGTAGTCATTATCTTCCTTTTTTATCGGCATGAATGCATGTGACTCACAGCACACAGAATGGGCGATTATGACACTATCCGACTAGGCGAGAGCGAGAATTACCGCACGTCTCGGCGCTGGCAGCCCCTCGACGGTCCGTGTTGAATCTGCCGGGTCGAGATAATCCGCCAACGACTCAAAGCGCATCCAGCCGGTAGCGCGCTGTTCCTCGGTGGTGGTCGGGCTCACATCCAGGGTGCGGATCTGCCTGAAGCCGACGCGCCGCAACCAGCTCTCTAGGGTCGCAGGCGAAGGGATGAACCAGACGTTGCGCATCTTCGCGTAACGCCCCTCCGGCACCAGCACCTCTCCTGCCCCACCCTCGATCACCAGGGTCTCCAGCACCAACTGGCCGTCCTTTCGCAGGGCCCCCTTCAACTCGGAGAGATGTTCGAACGGTGAGCGCCGATGGTAGAGCACCCCCATCGAAAAGACCGTATCAAACCCCTGCAGATTGGCCGGCAGATCCTCAATTCCCAGGGGCAGAACCTCGACCGGATAGCTGCGGCCGAGGAAGTGGCGCATCGCCTCGAACTGCATCACGAACAGCTGGGTCGGGTCGATGCCGATCACCTGACGTGCGCCCGCCCCAGCCATGCGCCAGCAGTGGTAGCCGTTGCCGCAGCCCACATCGAGCACCAGTCGCCCGGCCAGCGGTTCGATCTGATCCTTGAGCCGATCCCACTTCCAGTCGGAGCGCCACTCGGTGTTGATCGGCAGACCGCAGATCTCGAATGGCCCCTTGCGCCAGGGGTGGAGCTGCTGCAACAGCGGCTCGATCTGCGCCCGACTGGCCGCGTCGCAATCCTCTGGTCGGCCCGCCGTCACTGCGGCTCGATCCAGCTCGCAGCCTGATAGCTTCAGATCGGGCAGTTCTGCGATGGCCTGCTGCCAGCGGCCCATATCGCCGTGGGAGCGCTCCCGCCAGACCGCCTCCACCTGCTCGGGCAATTGTGCCAGCCAGCGCCCCAGCGGGGTCTCCAGCAGCGGTTCGATCCAGGCCCAATCGTGCCTCATTTGACCGCCAGCAGGGAGATGAAGTTGAAGCACTGGAACCAGACCTCGACCCGCTCGAAACCGACCTGCTGCAGACGCTTCCGATGGGTCGCCAGCGTCTCGGGAATCAGCACATTCTCCAGCGCACTGCGTTTCTGGCTGATCTCCAGCTCGGAGTAGCCCTGAGCACGCTTGAAGCCGTGGTGCATCTCGACAAACAGCGCCTGGCTCTGTGGATCTTCCAGGGCGATCTTCTCTGACAGCACCAGCACACCACCCGGCCGCATCCCCTGCCAGATCGAACGCAGCAGCCCCTCGCGAACATCCAAAGGAAGAAACTGCAGGGTGAAGTTGAGCACCACCATCGATGCGTCACGCACCTCGATATCACGCAGATCGGCGCAGACCAGCTCGATGTCTCGCCCCTCTTCGCTAGCCGAAAGCAGCTCTTGCGCCCGCTCCAGCATCGCAACAGAGTTGTCCACCGCAATGACCTGGCAATCACGTCCAGCCGTCCCAGAACGCATCGCCAACGCCGCCGCCGCCAGCGAACAGCCCAGATCGTAACAGCGACTGCCCTCACTGACGCGCTCACCGCCAGGGTGCCGATCATGTTGATAATGGTCCCGTAGCCCGGCACCGAGCGCTTGATCATATCGGGAAAGACTTGTGCTACCTGGCGGTCGAAGACAAAGTCGCCGCTGCCCTGCTGAGGCTTGGCATAGAGGCGGTCGGTTGAGAGATCCTGCGGCATGGTTGCAAAGGTGACTGTTAAAAGAGCTTATTTTACGCCGATTTTAGCCCCGAAGTCGGCCCGATTGCCCCTTGGATTCAGTGGCAAACCAAGCGTATCGCTATCTTGGAAATGTTAGGATCAGCAGGCCACAGGTGATCTACCTGGCGACCCACGGGTGGTCATGTCGATCCATCAGATTTCCAATGGAGGATAGCGCCATGAAACTCCATGCGTTCTTTATGATGCTGCTACTCAGTCAATCCGGACAGGCTGCTGATATCATCTCCAATCGAAGCATCGGCATGGAGTTGGCCCGTGATTTGGCGAATCAGGCGATCATGGCCTGCCGGGCTGATGGCTATCATGTCAGCGCCGTAGTTGTGGATCGATTTGGTTTAATCCGCGCTGCACTGCGCGATGACCTTGCTTCACGATTCACCTTGGAAATTGCTGAACGAAAGGCCAACCTGAGCGTTATGGCATGGGTTGATAGCGGCCCCTTCAGAGAGTCCCGCCGTGACATCCAGCAGGAGCTGAATCACATCGAGGGGCTGATCGTGATGGAGGGCGGCGTCAAAATCACCGCCAGTGGATACAACCTGGGGGCAATCGGTGTCAGTGGCGCCCCTGGTGGCGAAAAAGATGCCGCCTGCGCGCATAAAGCCCTCGAAAAGTTGCGTGAACGAATCGAGTTTTCAATCGAAGAGTAAGACCATAGCAGGCAGATCACTCCTTTTGGCTCTGGTCGCAGTTATAGATTGCGGGCGGCAGTCTCTCCGGCTTTGATATCCACCCTACTGAGCAGCAGCGCGCCGATGATGAAGAGCAGAGAGACCGAGAGGATGGCGAGACGGGGGTCACCCGTGAGCACGCCGACCCAACCCATCAGCAGTGGCCCTAGTACCGCGGCAAATTTGCCCAGCATGTTGAAGAAGCCGAAGAACTCACCGGACTGGCCGGGCGGGATCAAGCGGGCGAACAGCGAGCGTGAGAGCGCCTGGATACCACCCTGCACCAAACCGATCGCCACCGCCAGAGCGTAGAACTCCCACACCTCATCCATGCGATAGGCCCAAAGTAGGATCAACAGATAGCAAAAAATCGCCATCAGAATGCCCTGGCGAGGACCATGGCGCTGGCCGATCCGGCCAAACAGGATCGCCGCTGGAAAGCCAACAAACTGGGTCAGCAGCAGCGCGACCATCAGATTGTTGGCATCGAAACCGACCGAGAGACCGTAGTCCACCGCCATGCGCACGATGGTGTCGACGCCATCAATGTAGAACCAGTAGGCGAGCAGGAAGAGAAAGGTGATACGCAGCTGACGGAGCTTGCGCACGGTCTCTGCCAGCTGGCGGAAGCCAGCCAGCAGTGAATTGGTGCTGGCCGGCAAGGGCTGCGGTTCAGGCACAAACAGGAACAGCGGCACCGAGAACAGCGCCCACCAGACCGCCACGCTGACAAAGGAGAGCTTCACCGCCTCGGCCGCATCGGCCAGACCAAACCACTCCGGGTGGAGTGTCATCACCACATCAAAGGCAAACAGCAGGCCACCGCCCAGGTAGCCCAACGCAAAACCCAGCGCCGAGACCCGATCGTAGTCCGGTTATCGGAGACCGCCACCAGCAGCGAATCGTAGAAGATGTTGCCACCAGAAAAACCAAGGATGCCGAGCCCATAGAGCAGCAGCGCCATGCCCCAGTTACCCGCCGCCACCAACTGTAGCGCACCAGTCATGATGATACCCATGACGGCAAAGAAGAGCAGGAAACGTTTTTTCGCTCCTGCCTGGTCGCCGATGGCGCCAAGCAGTGGCGCCATACAGACCACCAGCAGACTGGCAATGGAGTTGGCCATGCCGAGCTGAAAGGTGCTGTCGGTGGCGCTCAGGCCGGAGGCCCAGTACTGCTTGAAAAAAATCGGAAAAAAACCTGCCATCACAGTGGTGGCAAAGGCGGAGTTGGCCCAATCGTAGAAGCCCCAGGCGAGCTGTTGCCGGGGTTCGCTGTGGAACTTTGCCTTCGCCTCTGCCTGCTGCAAATCCGGCCTCACTACGCCGGGTTGGCAGCAGAAAAACTGGCGATCATCGCCATGCGCACCAGCTCAGCGAGGGAGCGAGCGGCCATCTTCTCCATCACCCGGGCGCGATGCGCCTCCACCGTCTTGGCGCTGACACCTAGAGCGTTGGCGATCTCTTTGTTCGCCTTGCCGGTTGTCACCATCTCCATCACTTCGTGCTCGCGGGGGGTGAGACGCGCCAGACGGGCCGCCACCTCGGATCGCTGCGCCTGTATATCACGCTGTTTTTCATCAAAGATGATGGCGTGGCGGATGCTTTCCAGCAACAGTTCGTCGTTAAAGGGCTTTTCGATGAAGTCGAGGGCACCGGCCTTCATCGCCCGCACTGCCATCGGTACATCGCCATGGCCGGTGATGATGATTACCGGGATCGGAATGCTGTTACGTTGCAGATACTCCTGCAGCTCCAGGCCGCTCATCCCCGGCATGCGCACATCCAGCAGCAGGCAGCCTGAACGTCCTGGATAGTAGCTCTCGATGAAGGCATTGGCCGAGGCGAAGGTCTCCACCTTCATCGCCACCGACTCGATTAACCATTTCAATGAGTTACGCATCGCCTGGTCATCGTCCACCACAAATACTGTCGGCTCAGAACTCATACTTATAACCCCGGAAGCTTTAAATCTGGATTGCTCGGCAGCTGCACGGAAAAGAGGGTTCCCTTACCCTTTTCAGAGGTGACACGAATGCTGCCATTATGATCCTCGATAATCCTATAGCTGATCGCCAACCCCATGCCCATACCGCTCTGTTTGGTGGAGAAGAAGGGGTCGAAGAGCTTCTCCATAACCTCCGGAGGAATGCCGGGCCCTGTGTCGCTGATCATCACAGCGACCTCCCGCACATTCAACCTGCTCGTGGAGAGCACCAGAATGCGCTGATCAGCCTCTGTCTGCTGCATCGCATCCATGGCGTTACGCATCAGATTGAGCAGCACCTGTTCTATCTGCACCAGATCAACCCGTACCGGCAGGCCTCCCTGCTCCAGCGCTAGTCGCACATCCACCCCTTTTTTTGCTGCATCGTACTCGATGAACGAGGCCACTTCGATCACCAGGTCATTCAGATTGACTAGAGTGTGCTCGCTGGCGTTCTTACCGACCAGGCTGCGCAGACGTTTGATGATCTCTCCGGCACGCTCGGCCTGAACTGTAATCTGCGCCATTGCATCCACCAGCTCCGCCTCACCACCTATCCCAGCCTGCAGGCGCCGCACACAGCCACTGGCGAAGTTGACGATGGCGGCGAGAGGCTGATTCAGTTCATGGGCCAGGCCAGTCGCCATCTCACCCATGGTACTGACTCGACAAACATGCACCAGTTCCGACTGATGCTGGCGGCTCTGTTGTTCCGCATTACGCACCTGAGTGATGTCACGCCCATAGATATGCACATACTCCTGCTCGCTAAACGGTGCCAGCAGCAGCGAGAAGATCTGCTCGTCGCCACTCAGCTCTATCTCCCGCACCCCTCCCTCTTCAAGCGTCTCCAGCACCAGATTGCGCCAGTAGAGCGGCAGGGTCTGTTGTGGTTCGAGACTCCAATAGGCGAGCAAGGGTGCGCTGGCGGCATTGGCGTAAGTGATCACCCCACGGCGATTCACCCGCAACACCGGGCTCGGGTTGTCACTGGCGAACGTGGCAAGGCTTTCGATCTCCCGCTCGGCCCGGCGGCGGGCGCTGATATCGCGAATATAGACGGTGAACAAGGTAGTGTGCTCAAGCAGGATCGGCATCACCACCGTCTCCACCGGCATCTCATCACCCTGGGCATCGAAGGCCCGCAACTGCAATGGGGCGCTCGCCGCCACCAGTTCAGCTGACTGGTTGTAGCGTTGCAACAGCTTGCCAAACTGCTGGCGATCATCCGGGTGGAACAGCTTTACCCCAAGCGACTCCCCCAGCATCTGTTCACGAGTGTAGCCGAAGGTGCGCTCTGCAGTGCCATTGGTCTCCACCACCATGCCGCTGCAATCCACCGTCACGATGGAATCGAGGGAGGAGTCGAGCAAAGCGCTCTTGAGCGCTTCAGACTCCCTAATCTGCAGTTCATGGCGCAACCGTGCCTGCTCCACCGCCTCGCTCACCAGGGCAAAAAAGTCGGGGATCCAGGCCTCCAGCAACAGCAGCTGATTACCCTTCTCGCTGACCGGTTGATTGATGCCCAAGGCACGTCGCCCGAAACTCGCGATTCGATTCAACAGCCGGTGCAGGCGCATTGAGACGAGAAAAAAGAGCAGTGAGAACACGCCGACAAAGGCAAGCGCGCCCAGGAAACGTTCCCGACGCTCGGTAGAGAGGATGCGCTCTGCCGTCGCCTCCACCCGCTTCCTTGAAACGAAGGTAGAGAACTGCACGTTCTGGTCCCAGTCGGCAAAATCAGTAATCGACTGCGAGGTGATCAGATAGCGGCTACGCAACTGCTCCAAAAGCATGTTGGCTGTCACTTTTGTCTGATCACTAGAGGCGAGAATCCGCTGCTGGTCCCCCTCGAGCAGTGCCACCACGGTCTCATCGTCGGCCACCGCCTGCTGGGAGTCGAGCAGAAAGATCGTATCGAGGGGGATGATCAACATCAGGATCGCGGCCTTACTCTCGACTGGTTGCGCCACCCCCGCCCAAACCAGCAGAAAGGGGGCCTTCCACAAGGTGGTGAGCAGTGCCCCATCACCACCCGGATAGCGGCTTGCCGCACGCTCCAGCGGAAATGGCAGATCTTGCCGGTGAAAAATCTCCCGCGGTTCGAGATCCTGGTCAAGAAGTACAATCTGACTTGGAGTGACGGCGCCCAAGGAGACAGGAGCAGGCGCCATCCAGGCGGGCAGCCGGTTGAGATAGGTTTTCGGCTTCTCCCTTTCCTGTGCCCAAGCAGGGCTTTTTACATACTCGACAAGACGCCAATTCTGTGCCAATCCCGTCGCCGTCAGACGCCACTGCCCAAGATATTGCTGAAAGCGATGACGGCTGTCTCTGGCGCGTTGCTCTAACTGCTGCTGCAGTTCTTTTTGGAAGATTTCACCCAGCGCCCGGCTCTGCAGTGGATCCAGCACCAACCAGACGATCAAACCGCACAGCAGTCCCACCAGAACTGACATCCAGGGAAGGGGAACTCGTTCAATCCAGGGACGGTACCACCGGGGAGTTCTATCGGGCATCGGTTTCGATTGGTCCAGCTAACATTCCCGTCAATCAAAGTAGGAAAAGAACCCTCACAATATTCTTATTTTCCCCGCTTATAGTCCCAGAAACCGCGTATCCTGGCCAGCGAGCGTACAATCATTTACTAGATTGAGACGGACGAAGATAAAACATCACGCAGAGAGATAGGACCAAGACGGAAGAAGTAGTTTTCGAAGGCAAAAAAAAGAGGCACTGCCGAGTGCCTCATCCGGAGATTCCAGGCCGATTCCCTGGGAAAAAACTCTTAGCGCTTCAAAAACTTTTGTGCTGATTGCTCAGGAGATAGCCCGAGTCACACTGTCAGCCTGCTGTGTGCCATATGACGTCTGGTAGGCGCGTTGGGAAACGGTCGCATAACCAAACAGAACCATGCGCAACATCTGCCTGACCTTCGAATCCATCTCGCAGAACATCAGACCGACACCATCGCTCCCATGATGCACCACAAGAGCCTTGGCTTTGCATTGTTGTGTACCAGAACCACAAGCCACTGGAAATGAGAGTTCCACCACAGCGTTTCTGGATAATTTGATAACACCAATATCGATGAACATGCCACCCAAACTCAAATTCCTTGTCCTTCCGGTCACAAGGCCAAGGTTCCGATAGTTTAATACCACGTTAATCGACATGGGTTTACGTTGATTGCAACGATGCTCCACTTCACGTCCTCCTGGTGGCAATGGGTCAGCTGGCCAGATTTCTGGTGAAGAATTATCAAGCAGCTGGCACTGGCAAAAAATTCGGACGATTGCCTTTAATCTACAGGGAATTCCCTAGGAACCACCCCCCTAATCCTCCAGTGGAGTATGGTCGAAAATAGAGTTTTTACCAGCTTTCCACCATTTCCCTAGGGCCTTTCATTTGGTGATCGGATAAACTAACCGCAAATCCTCTCCGGAAATGCCTATGACTGACCCAGCCCCCATCGATATCGAGAATGCCATCCTTCCCGGCTTTCTCAGGCGTCTCGGTGCGATGTTTTACGACAGTCTCCTGTTGCTTGCCCTGATCATGCTATCGATCACCCTGATCACCCTCCCACTGGGCATGCCTGAGGGCAATGCACTACTGTTTTTCCAGTTGTTTTTATGGGAGATCATCCCCCTCCTCTTCTTCACTGGATTTTGGGTCCATGGCGGACAGACCCTGGGCATGCGCGCCTGGCGACTGCGTCTGGTGCGTTCCGACGGCCTGCCTCCGACCTGGCGGGATGCACTGCGACGCCACCTGGCTGCCCTCTTTTCGCTAGTCACGTTTGGGCTCGGTTTTCTCTGGATTCTTGTCGATCCCAACAAACTCGCCTGGCACGACCACCTCTCCGCCACCCGGTTGGTCCTGAGCCAACGCTGAGGTAGTCGAGAATGGACGCCCCTCCCTCCAGGGCATCACCTATGCCCGATTGGCGATTCTCAGCAACCAAAAGGAATTCCATTCCCTTTCATCACCAGTTGATCCTTGTAAAATTGTCACATCCTCCTGCAGATTTGCTGCGCATGAAAAAATTGAAACGACACCTCCCCCTGTTACTACTTGCGTTCGGGCTCGCCCTCTCCAACCCGGCTCTATCCGGCCCAAAACAGATGTTAATGCTGATGGAGATGCTGAAACAGAACGGCAGCCTCACTGAGGCCCAGTTTCAGCAACTCAAGGCCGCCATGGAGGCGGAAGAGCCACCAGCAACACCGAGTAGCAGCCCCTCCCCCGTCTCACCCCCGATGATGGCAGAGCCAGCGCCGAGCGAGACCGGGGAAGTCCGGCTCTCCACCCGCGGCGGATCAATCAAGGCCGAGGCCTATGACGGCGAATCGAGCCTGGAACTGACCGCCCAGATCACCGCCGATGCCGCCTTCTACAGCTCAGATCAGAGCGACCTGGGCGATGGCGCGGAGATCCGCTACGCCCGTATCGGCCTGGAAGGCAGCCTCTATGGTGCCTGGGAGTATGGGCTGGAGGCCGACTTTGCCGGCGAGGATATTGGTCTAAAAGACGCCTGGCTCGGCTACCGCAGCCTCGGTCGTTCGCTGATCCGAGGCGGCCTGTTCAAACAGCCCTTCAGCCTCGAAAAGGCCACCCCCTCTGCCCACCAGACCTTCATGGAGCGTTCCCTGATCAACGAACTTGCACCAGGCAAGAATATTGGCGTCGGAATGGAGAGCCACGACACTCACTGGTATCTGGCCGGCGGTATCTTCGGCGAGGGCCCCAACGATGCTGATGACAAGCTGGATGACGAGGGCTGGGGCGGCAGCCTGCGCGGTGTCTGGGCGCCCTTGCCAGAGAAGGGCCGGGTGATCCATCTCGGTGCCAGTGCCGACTACCGCAACTTTGGCGGCGACTCAGACACAGAGGCGAGCTGGCGCATCCGCACTCACCCAGAGTCTCACATCGTCGATAAAACGAACTATCTGCTCGATACCGGCAAGATCAAACATATCGACCACAGCCACAGCCTCGCCCTAGAGGCCGCCGCCGTCTATGGTCCCTTCTCGCTGCAGGGTGAATACCTGCGTACCCGTATCAATATTGAAGACTACGCTGAGCCACTCAACTTCCACGGCTACTACATCGCCGGCAGCTGGTTCATCACCGGTGAATCCCGCAACTACGACATCAAGCAGGCCCGTTTCGAGCGCATCACACCACGCAGCAACTTCGGTTGGGGGGAAGGCCGTGGCGCCTGGGAGCTGGCACTGCGCCACAGCTACCTTGACCTAGATGATCAAGACATCCAGGGCGGCCGGCAGTCCAACACCACTTTTGGACTCAACTGGTATATCAATCCCAACACCCGCTTCATGGCAAACTATATACTTGTCGACACAGACCCGGATGCAAGTGGACTCAACAACAATCCAAAAATATTCCAGCTACGGGGCCAGTATGACTTTTAGTGCATCAGGCAAACCCATCAGAGCCGCCAGAGTGATCGCTCTGGCGGCTCTGCTGTTGTGCGCCACCGCCCCCCCTGTGCTCGCAGAGGCAGAGAACCTGAGGGCACAGACCCTGGTGATCGGCAAAGTCAGCGACAGCCCGCGTAAGCACTTCACCCGCCTCAAGCCGATGGTCGATTATGTCGGCAAAAAGATGCGCGATCTGGGCATCACCCGGACCCGAGTATTAATGGCAAAAAACAACGCGCAGATGATTCGCTATCTGCAGCAGGGCAAGGTCGACTGGGTCACCGAGACCCTCTTCTCCTCAATCCTCTTCGAGCAGCAGGCCGGGGCCGAGATCATCCTGCGCAAATGGAAGAAAGGCGTGCCCGGCTACCATACCGTCTTCATCACCCGCAAAGAGAGCGATATCCACAACCTAGAAGACCTGAAAGGCAAGCGTCTGGCGCTGGAAGATCCGGGTTCCACCACTGCCTTCTACATTCCCGCAGGCATACTGCAAGAGGCCGGCCTGGAACTTGAACTGCTCAGCAACCCGCGCCAACATCCGGCGCCTGACAAGGTTGGCTACGCCTTCGCCAAAGGTGAGATCAACATCGCCACCTGGGTGCACAAAGGCCTGGCAGATGTGGGTGCCTACAACAACCTCGACTGGAACACGCCTGACCACACCCCCCCTGTCTTCAAAAAAGATCTGCGTATCTTTCATCGCTCATCAGACCTGCCACGGGGCTTTGAACTGGTTCGACCGGGTCTGGACACATCGATCAAACAACGCCTGATTGAGGTATTGAAAAATACCCACCGGGATGCCGCCGCCGAGGCTGTCCTGAATGCCTACCAGCAAACCGCCAAATTCGACGAAATCAGCGCAGAGACCCAAGCCATACTGGATCATGTCAGAGAACATTCAGCCGTGGCACGCGGAAACCTCCATTGAAAGGGCTTCAGCTTCAATCAAAATATTCGCTGACACTTCTGGCACTGGTCATCGGTGTCGTACTCTCAGTCTCGAGCGTGCTGCTCTACCAGTTCGATGACGCAATCGGTGACTATCAGGAGGCCAATGCCTCCACCCTCAAACGGGCACAGATCAAACAACTGCAACACCAGGGGCTGACCCTCACCGGAATCCTCGCGCAGAGCCTGATCAACCCCCTCTACGAACTCGATATGGAGGGCATAGGTCAGCTCCTGCAGACTGCAAACAGCCAGCCCGATGTGATCCGGACCCTGGTATTCGACGAGAAAGGCCGGATCGTCCACGATGGCGAGGAGACACTGCCGCGATTCGGCCAGCTGATGAGTGAACCACTCGCCTTCCAGGCCCTGCAGTCGCAGGCGCCGCTGACCCACCTAGAGGCGGACCGCCTGAGTATCGCCGCCCCCATCAGCCTGGAGAAAAACCAGCTGCTGGGCGGCATCTATATCGATCTCTCCCTGAGCCAGATGCTCAAGGTGGTGCGTGATTCGAAGAGCCGTCTCGAGCTGATCAGCCGCACCCATATCGATCGTAACCTCAACTCTATCTGGATGCTGCTGCTACTGTTAGGTGCCGCCAGCATCCTCGCCGGACTGCTGATAGCCTATCGGCTGAGCCGGCCAATTGGACGGCTGGAAAAGCTCGCCCAGCGTATCGGGTCCCGCGACTATAGCGCCGTCAGCCACATCGATCGTAACGACGAGATCGGCAGCCTAGCCCGCACCTTAGAGAAGATGGGGCAGCATCTGCAGAGCACCACCATTTCGAAAGAATATATGGATGAGATCCTCCACAGTATGCGGGATCTGCTGCTGGTCACCGACCTCGCGGGCAGGATCACCCGCATCAACCGGGCCTTTAGCCAACTCAGTGGTTACACCAGCCAGCAGGCCATCGGCCAATCCATCGGGCAAATCATCCCCTATAGTCTCGACAAACACAGCAGCTGGGCAGAATACCTGGAAGAATCGCACGAAGTCAGCGCCCACGAATGCACTCTGCAGGCAAGCGATGGCAAACAGGTTCCTATCCTCCTCTCCGCCTCCATGCTCGACCCCAACACCGGTCACCAAGGCATGGTGCTGGTGGCGCAGGACTTGACCGAATACCGTGTGGCGCAGCAGCAGATCCATCATCTCGCCTACTACGACCTGGTCACCGGCCTGCCCAACCGGGCACTCTTCATCGACCGTCTGAGACAGGCAATCCGTAGCGCGCGGCGTGAGCAGAACCGCATGGCGTTGTTCTTTCTCGACCTGGACCGTTTCAAAAACATCAACGATACCCTCGGTCACGAGATTGGCGATCAGATGCTCGAGGCTGTAGCGGCGCGGCTGCAGAGCCACAAACGGGAGGAGGACACCATCGCCCGCTTCGGCGGCGACGAGTTCACCCTGATCATCCCCCGAATTGAGCAGACCGATGACCTCATCACCCAAGCAGAACGTATCACCTCCCTGTTTCAGCAGCCCTTCAACATCGGCGGCTTGGAACTCTTCTCCGGCACCAGCATCGGCATCAGCCTTTATCCCGATGATGCGTCGGACGCGGAAACCCTGATTCGCAATGCCGACACCGCCATGTACCGCTCAAAAGAGCGCCGCTCAAACGGTTTCGAGTTCTATACCGACGACATGAACACCCTCGCCACCGAGTTCATGAACATTGAACACGGCCTGCGACGCGCCCTGGAGAACCAGGCCTTCGAACTGCGTTATCAGCCCCAGGTCGACATCAAAACCGGCAGGCTCAAATCAGTTGAGGCACTGCTGCGCTGGAGGCGCAGCGAACACGAGATACTCAAACCGGATCTTTTTCTGCATGTGCTGGAGGAGACGGGGCTAGTCATCCCGGTGGGCGAATGGGTGTTGCGTCAGGCCTGCAGGCAATTGAAGGCCTGGCAGCAACTGGGGGTAAGGATAGAGCGGGTGGCAGTCAACATCTCGCCGCGCCAGTTCGTCTCCCCCAACCTGGCCGAAACGATCGCTGCAATCCTTAAAGAGTACCAGCTTCCCGCCAGCAGCTTGGAGCTGGAGATCACCGAAAGCGGCCTGATGGAGGATATGGAGCACACCATCGAACTGCTCGGCCAGCTCGCCGACATGGGGGTCAAACTCGCCATCGACGACTTTGGCACCGGTTACTCCTCACTAGAACATCTACGTAATTTTCCGGTGCAGACTCTAAAGGTCGACCGTTCGTTCATCCATGGCATGGAAACCGAGCAGAACCGCGCGGCCATCGTGCAGGCGATCATCAGCCTGGCCAACATCCTTGATCTTAAGGTGGTTGCCGAAGGGGTGGAGACAAAGCAGCAACAGGCCCTGCTAGAGGAGTTTGGCTGCCGGATTGTACAGGGCTATCTCTACTCACTGCCGTTGATGGCGGAGGAGATTCCCGGCGTCACTCAACACGACTGACAACCGCCCGCCTGAGCCAGTTGGCCATGCAAATCAACCGGAGACATCGTTCGCCGACAGGAAATCGATCAGGCTGCGAAAACGATTGTAGTCCCGATAGCCAAACAGTGGATCATCCGGAATCAGCGCCCTGGCAGCAGCCCGCTGCCAATCCTCATCGTTCATACACGCCTCCAGGCCGGGAAACGCCACTCGCTCCTCCAGATCGATATGCTGGTGCTGTAGCGCCACATACTCCCGCCCGCGGATCACCAACTCTTCGCGCGTCACCACCTCACCCTGGATCACCCCCTCCAGGGTCTCCCGAAAACGGTGGGTAAAGGCGACCAGCTCACCATGCTGTTCGCTCAGACGGTCCAATACACTGCGCAACTTGCCCGCCTTCCCTCGGGCCACCCTGAAGATCACGTCTTCTGTTGGATGGTGGACTGAATCGGCGTAGTGCTCAATGTAGTCGAGAAGCTCGATCTCCAGATCGAAATTGGAATCCTGACCGTCCGACAGAGCATCCAGTTTGCGCTCCAGCAGATCGAGCAGTCGGGTCAGGTTGCGATGATCCTGTAGTAGCCTTTCAAGCAGCGGATTCATACCTCTCTCCTGTTGCGGATCCAGCGCCACAGCCACCCCTGGAGCGGCGCTTCACCAACACGCACATAGCTGAGGGCGTGTTCATTTTGCAGGGTCCACTCCATCCGGTCGTGGGCACCTCCCGAGCCACAAAACAGCAGGCGGTCCCCCGGCTCGAGCCGTTGTGATTCGGCAGGCAACATGATCCTTTGATCATTCCTGATGAGCAATAGGGGAATACACCTCAGCCTCTGTTCACGTTTGCCCGGATCGCGCATGATCTCTGCCAGATTGACTCGCTGATGTTCACGCAACGCCAGTTCGACCGCATAGGCCTGCTCCTGGTTGATCGCCAACTCCCAAACATCCGGCACCCGATGCTGGACCAGCGCCGAAATCCGGCTCACCAGCTCGCAGGCCCAGCTATCCTCTTCGTAGAGCACCAGTTGCACAAACTCGTAGAGCAACGGGGTACCGAGCAACACCCGGATGCGATTGGCGATGATTGCACTCGAGTGCATCACCATATCGGCCTTCACCGCCTTGATCAGGGCTTCGTTGTCCTTGCGATTCTGTCGCAGGATGACAAACAAATCAGAATTGAGCGCCCGCGCGGTCATGATGATCGACAGGTTGTTGGCATCGTTATCGGTACCGGCAACGATACCGACTGCGCGTTCGATCTCCGCCGCTCTCAGAGTCTCTTCCTCGGTACCGCGCCCTATCACGAAGGGCTTTGGCGGCTCCCCGGTCTTCTTGGGAGTAGCCTCAATCACCACCACTTCCATGCCCTCTTTGCGCAGCTGATCGAAGACTGCCCTACCAAAACGACCATACCCGCACACCACCCAGAGCCCATGCCGCGGCGGATAGATCGGCTCCCCAAGCGGGGCATCAGCCACCGAAGTCAGCCACTCCTGTAACAGGTTGAGAGCGGGGGACTGTAGGGCGGTGGCAAAGTGGACGGCAAAAGTGTCGAACGGGTCGATAATGGAATCAGTACCGAAACTGGCCATGTTGGCCTCAATGTCGTGAGAGTCGGCCCGGCAGATGACGGTAATGTCAGGGTGTAGCAACTTGGCGGTGATAGCGATCTTCAGGTTGGCTTCATTGGAGTTGGTAATCGCCACCACCCCGGAACAGAGCGGATGATCAAGTCCCGCTTCTGTCAGATGTAGCGGCAGACGTGCATCGCCACACAAGGCGGGCACATATTGACGCAGATTCTCCAGCGCCAGCAGGTTGACCCGTTCCTGCCTGATGTCAATTGCCACCGCCTGCTGGTTTCGTTCGGTCAATGCCTTGATCAGCGCACTACCGGTCTCGCCATAACCGCACACCAGATAGAACGACTCCCGCATCTGCCGGATCCGACGAGCAAAACGCCGTTCAATCAGTGCCTGATGGAAAGTGGCATCCTGAAACAGAGTGAGCAGGGTACCGATAGAGTAGAGCCAGACGATGACGGTAAAAAATATCGCGAAGGTCACCCAGAGCCGTTGCGCATCGGTGAATTCGTAGGGGATCTCGCCAAAACCGATAGTACTTGCCATGAAACTGACAAAGTAGAAGGCATGAAAAAAATCCATATGCCAAAGGTTGCCTTCGGCATCCTGGCCAGGTATCAGCACCAGCCCCAACACCGCCACCGAGTAGGTAAAGATGAGGGCCAGCAAGGGCGCACGCATGCGCCGCATCACCAGGAAAAAAATGCTGTTCATAGCGTAGACCCGGGCTCAGCGCCGCAGCATTACCGTCTCGATCACTAACAGCACCACCGACACAACATTTGCCAGTAACGCCCCCCCCGAAAGCGAGACGATGCTCGCCATTACCGTCGGCGTCAAACCAACATGAGTCACATGAGCCGCAATCCCCCAGACCAGCGCCCCTGCAAACAGCTGCAGCAGCGCCGCCAGACTTGTGGCAAGCAACACCGCCCCCATCTGCGTACGGTCGCCAAACTTGAGCACGGTGGCGATCAGGTTGACCACGATCACAGCAAA
>NZ_AFOC01000058.1:0-23217 GCF_000224455.1 endosymbiont of Riftia pachyptila (vent Ph05) | reverse complement strand
AAACGGTGAACAGATCGCTCTGAGACTGCGCCAGATGCCGGCCTACAAAGAGACACCGATGATCCTGCTCACCTCCTCAGGCAACCGTGGCGATGCAAAACATTTTGAGGAGGTCGGCTTCGACGCCTATTTGATCAAACCTGTACCCCATCAGATCCTGCATGAAGCAATCGAGGGTGTCGTCTCCAACACCCTGCAGCATAAGGAACAGGAGATCATCACCCAGTACCATGTCATAGAGGGGCACACTCAGCCTTCCAATAAAACAGAGCACATTGATGCAAAAATCCTTCTGGTTGAAGATCTGCTACCCAACCAAAAGGTGGCCAGCTCTGTGCTGTCAAAGATGGGATGCACGGTAGAGATTGCTGATAACGGCCGCATCGCCCTGGAGCGACTGGCGGAGGATTCTTTCGATATCGTCCTGATGGACTGTCAGATGCCTGAGATGGATGGGCTTGAGGCCACCCGGGCAATCCGCCAGAGAGAGAGAGATACCGGTACCCACACACCGATCATCGCCATGACCGCAAACAACATGGCATCAGACCGCAAGCAGTGCCTGGAAGCAGGCATGGATGACTTCATCTCAAAACCCTTTGAACGAGAACAGTTGGCGAAATTGCTGGGTAAATGGCTCAACCCGAAAAGCCCCTCGGCAGCTGAAGCAGAGATGCACTACGAGGCAACAGAATTCGCGGTTCCGACGAGCATGCTCGAAAGCCTCGAAGTGATCGATCAAAACGGCCTGGAACAGATGCAACAGCTTTTAGGGGATGAATTCGGTGAACTGCTTGATGCTTTCTTCATCAGTCTGGATGAACTGATCAGCCTGCTGCCACAGGCCCTGGCAGATAGTGACCAGCAGGAGATAAGGAGGATCGCCCACAGCATCAAATCAGCGGGCAACAATGTCAGTGCACGACGGCTTGCCAAGCTAGGCAGCCTGATGGAGGCCTGCGCTCTAGAGGGCGCCTTCCAGCAATTTGAAGGGTATCAGGATCAGCTGCAACAGGAGATTCAGCTGGTAAGCGACGCCCTGGCGGAATATCGTTGATTTTCCCTCCCTTCAATCAAAGCCGCAAAGCCAGGAAGGAGCCTGGAGTCAGAGGCACTTGCCAGCGATGAGGGTAAAGATCGGATCGACAAGATAAGTCAGTAGTCTCAGGCCATTCGAGCTCGTGATACTCGCTCCATGCTTTTATTATGGATTGTTACCGCTCGCCAGCGAGGGATCACTGACTTCGGTGGCAACTCTGTTAACGCGTTCGCGCAACTCCTTGCCGGGTTTGAAATGGGGGACATATTTGCCAGACAGGGCGACGGTCATACCCGTTTTTGGATTACGGCCCATCCTGGGTGGACGGTAGTGAAGAGAGAAACTACCAAACCCACGAATCTCTATCCGCTCCCCGGAGGAGAGAGCCTGGCTCATCTGCTCGATCATGCACTTGATGGCAAGCTCGATATCACGATACGCCAAGTGACTCTGATCTTTGGCAATAATTTCGATCAACTCGGATTTAGTCATTATTTTCAGCTACCCGAAGTCAATAAGGGGCCGGTTACCCGGCCCCTATTATTCCCTGAAGAGGCAGAATTAATCGCCCTGATTTTCCATCTGCTCCTTCAGAAGGTCGCCCAGCGTCGGAACGGCGGTGGCCGCATCACGAGCATAACCCTTGATGGCTTCAGCCTCTTCGGCCGCATCCTTCGCCTTGATGGAGAGAGAGATAGTACGATTCTTGCGATCCACACCGATAAACTTGGCTTCGATCTCCTGGCCCTCTTTCAGCAGGGTACGGGCATCCTCCACCCGATCACGCGAAAGCTCAGAGGCGCGCAGATAACCCTCCACGCCGTCAGCCAATCAATCACTGCACCCTTGGCATCAACCGCACCGACCACACCATGGACGATGCTACCCTTGCTGTTGGTGGCAACATAGGTGGAGAAGGGATCCTTCGCCAGCTGCTTGATGCCGAGGGAGATACGCTCACGCTCCGGATCGACAGAGAGGACAACCGTCTCAACCTCGTCACCCTTCTTGAAGTTGCGGATCGCATCCTCGCCGGCATCATCCCAGGAGATGTCGGAGAGATGGACCAGGCCATCGATACCGCCATCCAGACCGATGAAGATACCGAAATCGGTGATCGACTTGATCTTGCCGGAGACGTGATCGTTCTTGTTGTGGGTCACGGCAAACTCATCCCAGGGATTCGATTTGCACTGTTTGATACCGAGAGAGACACGGCGGCGCTCCTCGTCGATATCCAGCACCATGACCTCCACCTCGTCACCCAAGGTGACCACTTTGGAAGGATGGATGTTCTTGTTGGTCCAATCCATTTCGGAGACATGCACCAGACCCTCAACACCCTCTTCGATCTCCACGAAGCAGCCGTAGTCGGCGATGTTGGTGACCTTACCAAACAGACGGGTGCTCTCAGGATAGCGACGCGCCAGTGCGACCCACGGATCATCACCCATCTGCTTCAGACCGAGGGAAACGCGATTGCGCTCGCGATCGAACTTCAACACCTTGACAGTAATCTCGTCACCGATCTGAACCACGTCGGAGGGGTGCTTGACCCGCTTCCAGGCCATGTCAGTGATGTGCAGCAGACCATCGATACCGCCCAGGTCGACGAAGGCACCGTAGTCGGTAAGGTTTTTGACCACACCTTTGAGCTCCTGGCCCTCCTGCAGGTTCTCCAGCAGCTTTTCACGCTCTGCGCTGTACTCCTGTTCAACCACAGCACGGCGCGAGACGACCACGTTGTTGCGACGGCGATCCAGCTTGATTACCTTGAACTCGAGATCCTTGCCTTCTAGATAGGCGGTATCACGAACCGGACGCACATCCACCAGCGAGCCCGGCAGGAACGCGCGGATATCGCCAAGCTCAACGGTGAAGCCACCCTTGACCTTGCCATTGATGCGGCCGTTGACAGTATCTTCTGCCTCGAACGCCTTCTCCAGAAACTTCCAGGCCTGGTCGCGCTTGGCTTTTTCACGGGAGAGACGAGTCGCTCCAAAGCCATCCTCTACGGCATCCAGCGCAACTTCCACCTGATCACCCACCTCAACCTCGATCTCGCCATTGGCGTTGAGGAATTGGACACGGGGGATGACACCTTCCGATTTGAGGCCAGCATTGACGATTACGGCTTCGGAGTTGATGTCCAGAACGGTACCGATAATGATAGCGCCGGGACGGAGTTGGGTGTTGGAGAGACTCTCTTCAAACAGTTCTGCAAAACTTTCGGTCATGGGTTGGATTTCCTGCAACACGAGGGCTGCAACGGCGACCCTGTAAGAATCGCCAGGTTCAGAAGTTAAACACAAGCCGGCATCACCGGCATTTATCGAATTTAGCGGCAAATCGCCGCCATTTTCCGACTCAGCCCACGCAATCAAAGGCCGGGTAAGCGACTCCTTACCCGCGCCATTACGCTCGCGTAGACTGCATCGACATCCATCTCGGTGGAGTCCAACTCCAGCGCGTCAGACGCCGCCTTAAGCGGCGCAATGGCGCGGTTACAATCGCGCTCATCGCGCTCCCTGATCTCCACCGTGAGGCCGGGAAGATTAGCACTCAACCCCTTTTCTTTCAACTGTTTATAGCGCCTCAGAGCACGCTCCTCCGGGCTCGCTGTAAGAAAGATTTTCACCTCAGCATTGGGAAAAACCACCGTCCCCATGTCCCTCCCATCGGCCACCAGACCGGGGGCGCGGGCAAACTCACGCTGCCATTCGAGTAGCGCCTCGCGCACCTCGGGAATCGCAGCAACTTTCGAGGCAGCGTTGCCGACCGCCTCGGTACGAATCAGAGCGGAGATCTCTTTGCCATCGAGCAGCACCTTATCCTGCCTGAAGTTAAGTGGCATCGCCCTAGCCAGCGCAGCCAACGCATCGACCTCCTCCGATCCAATCCCCTGCTGCTCCGCGTAGAGGCCGAGCGCCCGATAGATCGCGCCACTATCGAGAAAGTGCCAGCCGAGACTCTGCGCCACCCGCTGTGCGATGGTTCCCTTGCCGGATCCGGAGGGGCCATCGACAGTGATAACCGGGATCATGCCGCCTCCTCACTACGAATCGACAACCCCGCCCCGCTCGCCAGTTCGACAAAACCTGGGAAGGAGGTGTTGACGTTGTCGCAGTCGTCGATCTCGATCTCGCCCGAAGCGCGCAGGGCGGCCATCGCAAACGACATCGCGATGCGGTGATCGCCGTGGCTGTCGACCCGCCCCCCTCCAAGCGAGCCTCCTTGAATGACAATCCCATCCGGGGTCGCTTGAGCATCGATCCCCAAAGTCACCAGGCCATCGGCCATCACCTGGATGCGGTCGCTCTCCTTGACCCGTAACTCCTCGGCACCGGTCAATACCGTCTCCCCCTCGGCACATGCGGCAGCGATGAACAGCGCCGGAAACTCATCGATCGCCAGCGGCACCTGCTCTTCTGGAATGTGAATCCCCTTCAAACGACTGGCGCGCACGCGGATATCGGCCACCGGCTCACCGCCCACGGTACGTGGATTGAGCACCTCGATATCGGCCCCCATCAGCCGCAGAATGTTGATCACCCCATCGCGGGTAGGGTTAATGCCGACATGCTCCAGGGTCACATCTGAACCCTCGGCAATGCAGGCCCCGACCATGAAGAAGGTTGCTGAGGAGATATCCGCCGGCACATCGATGCTGCAGGCGCGTAGAGAACCGCCTCCCGAGAGACATGTGCGCGGGCCATCACGGCGGATCGCATAGCCAAACCCCTCCAGCATGCGCTCGGTGTGATCCCGGGTCGGTGCAGGCTCAGTGGTGCAGGTTTCCCCTTGCGCATAGAGCCCGGCCAGCAGCACCGACGATTTCACTTGGGCGCTGGCCATCGGCAGCTTATAGTCGATACCCGTTAGCTGCCTGCCACCGTGAATACTCAGCGGTGCGGTGCCGCCCTCATCGGTATCGATCTGCGCCCCCATCTGCCCCAGCGGATCGGTTACCCGCTGCATCGGCCGACCCGACAGGGAACTGTCGCCGACCAGAGTGACATCGAACCCCTGCCCTGCCATCAGCCCGGAGAGCAGCCGCATCGAGGTGCCCGAGTTGCCTAGATCAAGCGGTGCGCTCGGCTGCTTGAGGCCCTGCATGCCGACCCCGTGGATCACTACCCGACCCGCCTTGGGGCCTTCAATCTCGACACCCATGGCACGGAAGGCATTGAGGGTAGCAAGGCTGTCCTCACCCTCGAGAAAGCCCGTCACCTCGGTCACGCCCTCGGCCAGAGAACCGAGCATGATCGAGCGATGGGAGATCGATTTGTCCCCCGGCACGCGCAGCCGACCATTCAGCCTGCCGCCCGGACTGGCCTTAAAGATGACATTAGATTGTTTACTCAACAGACTGATCTCACAGAAAATTCATATTCCACAACCCAGCATTAAAACAGACCCTTTTCGGTCCATCTTTAGACGGACAGGTCGGGCTTTAGCCCGACCTACAGCAAGCCTATGTGCTGGCCAGTGCACTATTGTGTGGGTTACATTACTCGGCCCGATCGATATAGCGATCCCTGGCCGCTTTGGCCCGGGCGAAGATCTGCTCCAGCGCCTCGCTGTCCCCCGCCTTAAGCACCGCCGCCATCTCATGCAACTCATCGGCAAAGCGTTTCAGCATCCCACCCAGGGCATCCTGATTGGCGATACAGATGTCGCGCCACATCACCGGATTGCTGGAGGCGATGCGGGTGAAGTCACGAAATCCCCCCGCCGCGTAGCGGAAGATCTCATCGTTCTCCTTCATCCGCGCCAGTGAGTCGACCAGGCTAAAGGCAAGCATATGGGGCAGATGACTGGTCGCGGCCAGCACCTCATCGTGGTGTTCCACCGCCATCTTTGTGACCACCGCGCCGCACTTTTGCCAGGCCCATTCGACCCGTTCCAGCGCACCTTGATCGGTGGTCTCCAGAGGGGTCAGGATCACCCGACGGTTGCGGTAGAGCTCCGCGAAAGAGGCCTCCACCCCGCTGCGCTCGGTGCCGGCAATCGGATGGCCCGGCACGAAGAACGGCGGCACCTCGCCGAACACCTCGACGGCATCCCGCACCACGCTGCCCTTAACGCTGCCCGCGTCGGTGACCACTGCATCCTCTGCCAGATGGCCTTTCATCGCGCGCAATGTGTCCGCCATCGCCCCCAGTGGCACGGCGAGCAAGACCAGATCGGCACCGCGCACCGCCACCGCCACATCGTGGCTGTAGTGGTCGATCACCCCCAGTGCGACGGCCTTCTCCAGATTCTCCCGGTTACGGCCACAGCCGACGATCTCCTGCACCACCCCTTCATCCCGCAGGGCGCGGGCCATGGAGCCGCCGATCAGACCGACGCCAATGATTGCCAGCTTGCGAATCACCGCTTCAGCACCTCTTCAAGAGCATCGAGAAAACGACTGTTTTCCTCTGCCAGTCCGACACTTACGCGCAGATGCTCAGGCAAACCATAGTTGGCGACTGGGCGGGTGATGCAGCCCTCGCGCAGCAGCGCCTGGTCGATTTCCGCTGCCGGCCGATCGAGCCTGAGGGTGACAAAGTTACCTACCGAGGGGATATATTTCAGCCCCAGTCGCTGGAAACCTGCGGTCAGCTGCGTCATACCCTGCCGGTTGCTCTCCACCGAGCGCCGGATGAAGGCCTGATCACCCAAGGCCGCCAGCGCCCCGGCCTGGGCCATCGCATTCACATTGAACGGTTGGCGCACCCGATTGAGCAGACCGGCCAGATCCGGGTGAGAGAGCGCATAACCGACCCGCAGCGAAGCGAGTCCGTAGGCCTTGGAGAAGGTGCGGGTGACGATTAGGTTGGGAAACTCGTCGAGCCACAGGGAGGCATCGGGGTAGTCGGGCTGATCCACATACTCGATATAGGCCTCGTCCACCACCACAATCACCTGCTCAGGCAGATCGGCGATGAAGGACTTCAGCTCACCACGCTTCAGCCAGGTGCCGGTGGGATTGTTGGGGTTGGCGATCCAAACCACCCGGGTTCGCTCGCTAAGCCGCTCGCGCATCGCGCGCAGATCGTGCCCGTAATCCTTCGCCGGAGCGATCACCAGTTCGGCCCCCACCGCCTGACTGCTGATCGGGTAGACCGCAAAGGCGTATTGGGAGAAGAGCGACTCGCACCCAGGTCCAAGAAATACCCGCGCAATCATGTCGAGCACGTCATTGGAGCCGTTGCCCAGGGTGATGCAGGCGGGATCGCAATCGTGCTTCGCCACCAGCGCCTGACTCAGCTCGAAACCGCTACCATCCGGATAGCGGGCAATCTCGCTCATCAGCGCGCCGATTGCCTCGGCCACCCTGGGACTGGCACCGAGCGAATTTTCGTTGGAGGCGAGCTTGATCGAGCCGCTGATCCCCAGCTCCCGCTCCAGCTCCGAGATCGGCTTGCCCGGCAGGTAGGGCTTGAGCTGGGCAATGCCCGCACTGCACAGTTGAATAAAACGATTATCTGACATGGAAGCCTGGTTTTGCTACGGATGGTCCCGGATTAGGCGCAGAAAGCGCCTGGATCAAAGCACCGCCTTCGGGTAGGAGCCGAGCACACGAAACAGCGACGCCTGCTGCTCCAGTTGCCGCAGCGCCTCGGCCACTGCCGGATCACTGCGATGGCCGTTGATATCAACAAAGAAGACATAGTCCCAGATGCCGCGCCGGGAGGGACGCGACTCGATACGGGTCATGCTGATGCTGTGCTCGGCAAAGGGCGACAGCAGCCCATGCAGCCCGCCGGCCCGGTTCTGGGTCGAGAGCAGCAGACTGGTCTTGTCGTCGCCGCTGGCGCCGGCATCTTTTTTACCAATCACCAGAAAACGGGTGGTATTACCCGCTTCATCCTCAATGTTGCTCACTAGTTGCGGTAGTCCATAGATCTCCGCCGCGGTCTCACCGGCGATCGCAGCAACCCCCGCATGCTGGGAGGCCATGCGCGCCGCCTCTGCGTTGCTGCCCACCGCAACCCGCTCCGCCTGGGGCAGATGGCGATCGAGCCAGCCACGACACTGGGCCAGCGACTGCTGGTGGGAGTAGACAGTCCTGATCTGCTGTAGCCCAGACTCAGACGAGAGCAGGTGGTGGTTGATGCGCAGGGTTACCTCGCCACAGATCAAAAGCGGTGAGCTGACAAAGCTGTCGAGGGTGTGGCTGATCACGCCCTCGGTGGAGTTCTCCACCGGCACCACGCCATAGTGGCAGGCCCCGGACTCCACCTCGCTGAAGACATCGCCGATCGAGCCCATCGGCAGACACTGCACCGAGTGGCCAAAATGCTTCAGCGCCGCCGCCTGGGTAAAGGTGCCCTCAGGGCCGAGAAAGGCAACCTGAAGGGGCTGTTCCAGCGCCAGGCAGGCGGACATGATCTCACGAAACAGCCGCGCCACCTCCTCTGGGTCGAGCGGTCCGCTATTGCGTTCCTTGATCCGGCGCAACACCTGGGCCTCCCGCTCCGGACGGTAGAACTGCGCCTGGGGATCGGCCGCCAGCTTGATCCTGGCGACCTCCTGGGCCGCCTCTGCACGGGCATTAAACAGGCGCTGGATCTCCTCATCGATCGCATCGATGCGATCACGGATCGCCGCCAGTTTCTGATCGTCACTCACTGCTTCATCCATTACCCAGCAGCGCCAGCTCAGTCTTTATCTGGGCAACCGAGACAACGCACCGACAACACACCCTCGATGGCGGCCAGCTCATCGACCACGCTCTGTGGCGGCTCACGGTCGATATCCAGCAGGGTGACGGCGATATTATCCCGAGACTTGTTGAGCATATCGACGATGTTCAGACCAGCGTTACCCAGATCGGTAGAGATCTGCCCCACCATGTTCGGCACATTGCTGTTGACCACCGCCAAGCGAAAACCGCCGTTGCGTGGCAGGTTGATCTCGGGGAAGTTGACCGAGTTGGTGATGTTGCCGTCCTCGAGATACTCCCGCACCTGATCCGCCACCATGATCGCGCAGTTATCCTCCGCCTCTTTGGTGGAGGCACCGAGATGCGGCAGGGTAATCACCCGCGGGTGATCCTTCAGCAGGTTGCTGGGGAAGTCACAGATATAGGCGTAGAGCTGGCCTTCATCGAGGGCAGCCACCGCCGCCTCGTCATCGATGATGCCGTTGCGCGCGAAATTGAGCAGCACCGAGCCCTTCTTCATCAGCTTCAGGCGATCGGCGTTGATCATGTTGGCGGTGGCATCGTTAAGCGGCACATGGAAGGTGACAAAGTCCGCCTTGGAGAGCAGATCGTCGACACTCAGCGCCTGCTCCACATCGGCCTCCAGCTTCCAGGCGCTCTGTACCGTGATGGTGGGATCGTAGCCGATAACATTCATGCCCAAGGCGCGGCAGACGTTGGCCACCTTGACGCCGATGGCGCCCAGGCCGATCACGCCCATGGTGCGCCCAGGCAGCTCGAATCCGACGAAGTTCTTCTTGCCCGACTCCACATTTTTGGAGATCACCGCGTCGTCCCCTTCGAGCCCGGTGGCGAACTTCCACGACTGGCTGATGTTGCGCGCCGCCAGCAGCATACCGGCGACCACCAGCTCTTTTACCGCGTTGGCGTTGGCGCCCGGGGCATTGAACACCGAGATGCCCCGAGCGGTCATCTTGTCGACCGGGATGTTGTTGACGCCGGCACCGGCGCGGCCGATCGCCTGCACCGTCTTCGGGATCTCCATATCGTGCATCTTATAGGAGCGCAGCAGGATCGCATCGGGGTGCGCGACCTCTGAGGCCACTTCGTAATTGTCGCGCGGCAGGCGATCCAGGCCAGCCACCGAGATATTGTTCAGGGTCAGGATCTTGTACATTTTACTTCAACCTTGGTGCGATCAACGCGGAGGTCGCTGAGACACAGGGAACGCAAAGATCATTTATTTCAGAACGTTAGAAATAAATATTAAATGTATCTCTGCGACCTTTGCGTCTCCGCGATCTCGGCGTTTTTATCCGTTTACTCGTTCGAACTCAGCCATGTAGTCGATCAGGGCCTGCACGCCCTCTTCCGACATGGCATTGTAGATGCTGGCGCGCATACCACCCACCGAGCGGTGGCCCTTGAGGGTTTTGAGGCCTGCGGCGCTGGCACCCTCCAGGAACTTGGTGTCCAGTTCAGCGTCGGCCAGGGTGAAAGGCACATTCATCCAGGAGCGGCAGCTCGGATCCACCGGATTGGCGTAGAAGTCAGAACCGTCGATGGCAGCGTAGAGCGCCTGCGCCTTGCGCTGGTTGATCTCCGCCATGGCGCTCAGCCCGCCCTTCTCTTTAAGCCACTTAAACACCAAGCCTGCCAGATACCAGCCATAGGTGGGGGGGGTATTATACATCGAGCCTGATTTGGCATGGGTGGCGTAATTGAACATGGTCGGCGTGCCATCGCTAGCGTTGCCGATCAGGTCATCGCGCACGATGACGATGGTCAGACCGGCAGGGCCGATATTCTTCTGCGCGCCGGCGTAGATGATGCCGTACTTCGAGACGTCGATGGGGCGCGACAGGATGGTGGAAGAGAAGTCTGCCACCAGCGGCACATCTCCGGTCTCCAGCACATAGGGGAACTCGACGCCATGGATGGTCTCGTTGGGGGTGTAGTGGACATAGGCGGCATCGCCGCTGAGTTTCAGCTCGTTCTGCCCAGGCGCGATGGTGAACTTGCTGTCGCTGGTGTCCGCAGCGAGATTGACCTCAGCATAGCGTTTCGCCTCAGCCACTGCCTTCTTCGACCAGGAACCGGTGATCAGATAATCAACCTTTTTGTTATCACGGGTCAGATTCATCGGCACCATGCCAAACTGGCTGGAGGCACCGCCCTGCAGGAACAACACCTTGTAGTTATCAGGCACCGCCAGCAGCTCGCGCAGATCCGCCTCGGCCTGCACCGCGATCGACATGAACTCCTTACCGCGATGGCTCATCTCCATCACCGACATGCCCGCACCGTGCCAATCGAGCAGCTCTTCACCTGCCCGTTTTAGAACTGCCTCAGGCAGCGCCGCCGGACCGGCGCTAAAATTGAAGACTCGTGACATCTTTTCCTCTCAACATCTTGTTTAATTTAAGACTTTAATAAGCCTCTATAGGCGAGGCCATACTGAAGCAATGACCGGTCTCCAGCCACCGGAGGAGATCAATCTGCCGACTCATCGGAAGCGCCATCCGACACCTCTTCCCCGGCATCCTGCTCCTCTTCCAGATTTTCAATTCGCTCAATGCCGATCAGCCGCTCCGCCTTGCCGAGGCGGATCATGGTGACGCCCTGGGTGTTGCGCCCCATCTGCGAGACATCCCTCACCGGCGTTCGCACCAGGGTACCGCCATTGGTGATCATCATGATCTCGTCATCTTCCTGGACCTGCACAGCCCCCACCACCGGGCCATTGCGCTCGGAGGTCTGCACCGAGATCACGCCCATGCCACCGCGGCCATGTACCGGGTACTGAGCCACCGGGGTACGCTTGCCGAAGCCGTTTTCAGTCACCGTCAGGATATCACCCTGATCACCGACGATCAGCGAGACCAACTGCTGCTCCGGGGCGAACTTGATACCACGCACACCGCAAGCGGTACGCCCCATCGGCCGCACATGGGACTCATGGAAACGCACCGCCTTGCCGGAGCTGGCAAACAGCATCACATGCTGATCACCATCGGTGATCTCGACCCCGATCAGCCGATCGTCAGGTCTTAGATCGACCGCGATGATTCCACTGGCGCGGGGCCGCGAAAAGGCCTCCAGCGGAGTCTTTTTGACGATGCCGGAACGGGTCGCCATGAACACGTAGCGGTCTTCGGGGAACTCACGCACCGGCAGGATCGCGTTGATCCGCTCCTCTTCGCCCAGCGGCAGCAGGTTGACCATCGGCTTGCCGCGTGCGCCGCGACCGGCCTGGGGCAGCTCATAGACCTTCAGCCAGTAGACCTTACCGTGACTAGAAAAGCAGAGAATGGTGTCGTGGGTGCTGGCGACAAACAGCTTGTCGACAAAATCCTCGTCCTTGGTGGCAGTCGCCGACTTGCCCTTGCCACCGCGCCGCTGCGCCTGATAGACGCTGATCGGTTGAGCCTTGGCATAGCCCTTATGCGAAAGCGTCACCACCACATCCTCTTCGGTGATCAGATCCTCCAGAGTGAGGTCGAGTCGGTCCTGGATAATCTGGGTACGGCGCGGGTCGTTGTACTGCTCGCGAATCGCCAGCAGCTCGTCGCGAATCACCTCCATCAGCCGGAAAGAACTGGAGAGAATATCGAGCAGATTCGCAATCTTTTCGAGTAACTCCTCGTACTCCTTGATGATTTTGTCCTGCTCAAGACCGGTCAAGCGGTGCAGACGCAGATCCAGAATCGCCTGCGCCTGGATCTCCGTGAGACGGTAACCCTGTTCAGAGAGCCCAAACTCCAGCGCCAGACCCTCCGGACGGGTGCTGTCGGCACCGGCGCGCTGGAGCATCGCCTCCACCGTGCCCGACTGCCAGTGCCGTGCCAGTAGCGCGAGCTTCGCCTCAGCCGGACTGGAGGCCGCCTTGATCAGCGCAATCACCTCGTCAATATTCGCCAAAGCAACCGCCAGCCCCTCCAAAACATGGGCCCGATCCCGCGCCTTGCGCAACTCGAACAGGGTACGGCGAGTCACCACCTCGCGGCGGTGGCGGATGAAATACTCCAGCATCTGCTTCAGATTGAGCAGCCGCGGTTGGCCGTCCACCAGGGCCACCATATTGATACCGAAGACGCTCTGCATCGCCGTCTGCTGGAACAGGTTGTTAAGCACCACCTCCGCCACTTCGCCGCGGCGCAGCTCGATGACCATGCGCATGCCATCTTTGTCGGACTCATCGCGCAGTTCGGTGATACCCTCGATCTTCTTCTCTTTGACCAGCTCGGCGATCTTTTCCAGCAGACGCGCCTTGTTCACCTGATAGGGCAGCTCGTGAACGATGATGCGCTGTCTGTTACTACTGTCGAGACTTTCGATCTCGGTGCGGGCGCGCATATAGATGCGGCCGCGGCCGGTCCGATAGGCCTCTTTGATACCGTGGGCGCCGTTGATAATAGCGGCGGTGGGAAAGTCGGGCCCCGGCAGATACTGCATCAGCTCACTCATGCTGATCGCCTCATTGTCCACCAACGCAATACAGGCATCGATCACCTCGCCCAGGTTGTGCGGCGGGATGTTGGTCGCCATGCCCACCGCAATACCGGTGGAGCCGTTGATCAGCAGATTGGGGATGCGCGCCGGCAGTACCGCCGGCTCATGTTCGCTGTTGTCGTAGTTGGGGACGAAATCGACGGTCTCTTTGTCGAGATCATCGAGCATGCTGTGGGCGATCTTCGCCATGCGCACTTCGGTGTAACGCATGGCGGCAGGCGCATCGCCATCCACCGAGCCAAAGTTGCCCTGACCATCCACCAGCATGTAGCGCATGGAGAAAGGCTGGGCCATTCGCACGATAGTGTCGTAGACCGCAGTATCGCCATGGGGGTGATATTTACCGATCACGTCGCCGACCACGCGGGCCGACTTTTTATAGGGCTTGTTCCAATCGTTGCCGAGCACGCTCATCGCATAGAGCACACGACGATGGACTGGCTTGAGTCCGTCACGAACATCCGGCAGCGCCCGCCCTACGATTACGCTCATCGCGTAGTCGAGGTAGGACTGACGCATCTCGTCTTCGAGATTGACCGGCAGGACTTCTTTGGCGAATTCGCTCATAGGCGCTGGTTTCTGTTCCGCTCACGCCTCAGAGGATTCAGGAGGCGTTAAAATTGCCGGATTGTAACATAGCCCCGCCCCCCTTTGTTGTACAAAAAGCGCCTGAAAACAGTTTCCTGGCGCTCTGAGCTCAAGATTCCATCAGCTGCCGCATCTTTTCTACATTTGGCGAGAGCACAACACCCTTCTCGGTGACGATGGCATCGACCAACTCCGCCGGCGTCACGTCAAACACCGGATTCCATACCTCCGCACCCTCGGCGGCAATACGCTGCGCACCGCAGCAGAGCAGCTCATCGCCGCCACGCACCTCGATTGGGATCTCCTGGCCAGAGGCGACCTGCATGTCGATGGTAGAAGTGGGAGCCACCACCATCACCTTCACGCCGTGGTACTTGGCTACCACTGCCAGACTAAAGGTGCCGATTTTGTTGGCCACATCGCCGTTGGCGGCGATCCGGTCAGAGCCGACGATAATCCAGCCGACGCCCCCCTGGGCCATCCGGTTGGCCGCGGCACCATCCGCCAGCAGGGTCACCGGGATCGCGTCCGCCAGCAGTTCCCAGGCGGTCAACCTTGCCCCCTGCAGCCAGGGACGGGTCTCGTCAGCATAGACCTTATTGATACGCCCCGCGGCGTGAGCGTTGCGGATCACCCCCAGCGCAGTGCCGTAGCCGCCAGTAGCCAGCGCCCCGGCGTTGCAGTGGGTGATGACACCAGTGGGGCCGTCGATCAGCGCCGCCCCCAGCTCCCCCATGCACCGGTTCGCCGCCACATCCTCGGCGTGGATCTGCTCGGCCTCCTGCAGCAGCTGCGGCTCAGGGTTGGCCTCATCGTCCAGGCTGTCGATCAGCCCCCGCATGCGATCCAGCGCCCAGAACAGGTTCACCGCAGTGGGACGAGAATCCCGCAGCCGACCCAGGTCGAGCTGGATCGCACTCTTCCAGCCGGAGCCGGCTGCCGCGTAGGCGGTACGGGCTGCCAGCACCACCCCGTAGGCGGCGGTGATGCCGATCGCCGGCGCGCCCCGCACCACCATCTCGCGGATCGCATCAGCAGTGGCCTCGGCACTCCTCAGTTCCAGATACTCGGCGCTGGCCGGCAGTTTGCGTTGATCGAGCAGCCAGAGCTGCTTGGCGTGCCAGGCAATGGCGTTGTCAGGCGAGGGGTTCAGGGCAATGTGGTCGGCTTCCATCTGATCGAATCTCGTGGCAAATTTGGCGGTCATTTAGAACAAAGCGATAAAAAAAGGCAAGCGCTATGCAGCAACAGATCGACACCCTGATCCAGGCCGAGTGGATCATCCCGGTGGTTCCCGAAGGCGAAGTGTTGGAAAACCACGCGCTTGCCATCGATGGCGGGCGGATCATCGGGCTCCTGCCGGTGGATCAGGCCGCATCCCGATATCAGGCAGAGAACCGTCTGGAGCTACCGGGGCAGGCACTGATCCCCGGTCTGGTCAACGCTCACACCCATCTCGCTATGTCGCTGCTGCGCGGACTGGCCGATGACCTGCCACTGATGAGCTGGCTCAACCAGCACATCTGGCCGGCGGAGCAGCGCTGGGTGAGCGAGGAATTTGTCCACGACGGCAGCCAGTTGGCAATGGCGGAGATGCTGTGCGGCGGTACTACCTGCTTCAACGACATGTACTTCTTCCCGGATGTCACCGCCCGCGCCGCTCACGCCGCCGGCATGCGCGCGATGGTCGGCCTGATCACCATCGATTTTCCGTCGGTCTGGGCCGCAGACTGGGAGGAGTATCTGCACAAGGGGCTGGAGGTACACGACCAGTTCCGCAGCAACGGCCTGATCAAAACCGCTTTCGCCCCCCATGCCCCCTACTCTGTCTCCGATGCGCCACTGGAGCGCATCCAAGTATTGTCCGACGAGTTGGATATCCCGGTGCACATTCATCTGCACGAGACCAACGACGAGATCGTGCAAGGATTGCAGCAGCATAACGACCGGCCGATGGCACGGCTGCAGCGACTGGGTCTGCTCTCCCCTACCCTGCAGGCGGTGCACATGACCCACCTGGAAGAGGGGGAGATCAGCCGCTTCGCCGAGAGTGGCGGCCATGTGATCCACTGCCCGGAGTCGAATCTGAAGCTCGCCAGCGGCTTCTGCCCGGTGGCGAAGCTGCTGGAGGCCGGCGTCAACCTGGCGCTGGGCACCGATGGCGCTGCCAGCAACAACGACCTCGACATGTTCAGCGAGATGCGCAGCGCCGCCCTGCTGGCCAAAGGGGTAGCCGGAGATGCCGCCACCTTACCCGCCGCCCAGGCACTCTCGATGGCCACCATCAACGGCGCCCGGGCACTGGGGCTGGAGCAGGAAATCGGCTCCCTAGAGGTCGGCAAATCGGCCGACCTGGCAGCCGTGGATCTGAATCGCCTCAACACCCAGCCGGTCTACCATCCAATCTCACAAATCGTCTACGCTGCCGGGCGTGAGCAGGTCAGCCAGGTCTGGGTCGCCGGGCGCCAGCTGGTGCGCAACGGTTGCCTCACCACCCTCGACAGTGGTGAGCTGATCAGCCGGGCCGCCAGCTGGCGGGAGAGGATTGCCGAGGGCTGAGGAGCCTCTGAACAAGTCATGAACTCGTATCTTGCGCCCAGAATGCCCAACTTTTTCCTCGCCTACATGAACGTAAGCTTTACGTGCGATTTGCGTCTTGAATCTGAATATTCTGAATCACAATCGACTGCGTCCAGACTTATTCAGAGGCTCCATGACGCGCTATAATCGTTCGTTCCATCCGCTACCCCGGTCGCAGCAACAATGAGCCAGGAATCCATCAACGTCGATCACGCCGAAATCAGCAAGTTCGAGGCGCTCGCCTCTCGCTGGTGGGACCCCCACAGCGAGTTCAAACCGCTGCATGAGATCAATCCACTGCGCCTCGGCTATATCGACCAGATCGCCCATTTGGCCGGCAAGGAGGTGCTGGATGTGGGCTGCGGCGGCGGCATTCTCGCCGAGAGCATGGCGGAGCGCGGCGCCCAAGTAACCGGCATAGATATGGGTGAGGCGCCACTGCAGGTCGCACGACTGCATCTGTTCGAATCAGGACTGGAGGTCAACTACGAACGCATCCCGGTGGAACGGCTGGCCGAGGAGCGCCCGGCGGCTTTCGATGTGGTGACCTGCATGGAGATGCTGGAGCATGTGCCCGATCCCGCCTCGGTGATCAACGCCTGCGCGCGGCTGGTCAAACCCGGCGGCCACGTCTTCTTCTCCACCCTCAATCGCAATCCGAAATCCTATCTGTTTGCCATCGTCGGCGCGGAATATCTGCTGCGGCTGCTGCCCAAGGGCACCCACGACTTCGCCAAGTTCATCAAGCCGGCGGAGCTGGACCGCTGGATCCGCGCCGCCGGACTGGAGACCTGCGACATCACCGGCCTGAGCTACAACCCGCTGAACCAGCGCTACTCACTGGGCAGTGATGTGGATGTCAACTACATGGTCCACACGGTCCGGGCTGACGCATGACAATCCGCTGTGTCCTGTTCGACCTGGACGGGACCTTCGCCGACACTGCCCCCGATCTGCACCAGGCCCTCAATCGGGTACGCGCCGGCGAGGGCCTACCGCCAATGCCGTTCGCGCAGGTGCGCCCGGCGGTCTCCCACGGCAGCCAGGCGATGATCAGGGTCGGCTTTGGGCTGGAACCTGGCAATGCCCGCTACGAAGCGCTGCGGCGGGCCTTTCTCGACGACTACCTGGCCAATATCGCAGTGCACACCCGCCTGTTCGACGGCATAGAGCCCTTGCTGGATGCACTGCAGGAACGCCACATCCCCTGGGGCATAGTCACCAATAAACCGGCCTGGCTGACCGAACCGCTGATGCGCCAGCTCGCCAGGGGGGAACAAGCCGCCTGCATTATCAGCGGCGATACTGCGGCATACCCTAAACCCCACCCAGCGCCGATCTACCACGCCTGCCAACAGGTAGGCGTGGAGCCGTTTGAGTCGCTCTATGTGGGCGATGCCGAGCGCGACATCGAAGCGGGCCGCAACGCCGGCACCCTCACCCTCGCCGCACTGTTCGGCTATCTCACCGAGGATGACCGGCCAGAGAGCTGGCACGCCGACGGCCTAATCCGCCATCCGCAGGAGATCCTGGATTGGATCGAATAGTCGCAGAGCACCTGCGGCGGCTCGTCCCACCCGGTTCTGCCAACTACTACGCGATTCGCTTTTCACCACGTAACGGACGCGAGCAGATCGGACTGCTGTTCGCCTGGCGTGAGGAGCTGTTGCGCATCGCACGGGAGTGCAGTGATGCTGGAGTGGCGCAGGCGCGCCTCGAGTGGTGGCGAAGCGAGACCGCTAACGCCTGCCGGGGCCATGCCCGACACCCCCTGGCACAGGCCCTGATTCCGCTTGTATCTGATGAGAAGCTTCCACTCGCACTGTTCGATCAGATGGCGACAGCGATGAAGCGGCAACTAGCGGGCACCCCGCCTTCAGACTGGGCTGAGCTGCAACAGCATGCCCGGCAGCTGGATGGCAGCTTCTGCGAACTGCTGGCGAGAAGCCTGCAGATTCCTGAAGATAAGATCGAGGCCGCCCGCCAGATCGGAGCCTACTCCTGGCTGGTGGGGACCATACACAACCTGGGCTGGGAGTTGCGCCAAGGCAGATACCTGCTAGCTCACGAGCCCCTGCAACAATACAAGTTGACACCTGATAAGTTGCTGCTGCAGACATATGCCCAAGAAACAGCTGCCTTTATTGACGAGGCGCTGGAAACAGCCGAGCAGTGGCGCCAGAGCACCACACAACATCTCGAAAGACACCCGCTGCCGGCGCTACGGCCGAGCCTTAATCTCTATGCTTTGGCCCATCGACACCAACGGCTGTTAGCACAGGAGAGGGCCAAGATCCTGCAGCGGCGCCCGGAACTCTCCCCGCTTGAGATACTTTGGCATACCGTGATCGCTGGGTGGTTGAGATTCTGAGTGGCTTTGTGTGGAAGCTTGCTCCGTAATATTGAGGGGCTCATCAAGAGAAAATGGTCTGGCCGTGCGGTCAGGCCATTTCTTGATCAACAAACACTGTAGTCGGAACTCCATGAAAGTCATCTCTGTTGACAGAAAATCATTCGATCACCCTGACGACTCCAATCCATGCGGCATCCCAAACTGCAGCAATCAGATCAGCCCCATTATTAACGACTAAGGAGCCTCTGCTTAAGTCTGAACGAAAGCGAGCGACGATTTCCCGCCTCCCCAATGGATTGGGTATACTCGCCCTTTTTTCAGATCAGGCAGGCAGAAAACCATGCAACTCTCCACATTGACCGCAGTCTCTCCGGTGGACGGGCGTTACGGCAGCAAGACCGATGAGCTGCGCCCTATCTTCAGCGAATATGGCCTTATCCGTCACCGGGTGCTGGTGGAGGTGCGCTGGCTACAGGCACTGGCGGCGGCCGATGAGGTCAGCGAGGTGCCACCGCTCAGCGAGCATGCCAACAAGATCCTCAACAATATCGTGCTGAATTTCAGTGAAGAGGATGCCCAACGGGTCAAAAATATCGAGCGCACCACCAACCACGATGTGAAGGCGGTGGAGTACTTCCTAAAGGAGAAGATCGCCGGCAACGACGAGCTGGAGGCGATCAGCGAGTTTATCCACTTCGCCTGCACCTCGGAGGACATCAACAACCTCTCCCACGCGCTGATGCTGCGCGAGGGACGCGGCCAGGTGCTGCTGCCGCAGATCGACGAGGTGATCGAGGCGGTCCGCGCCCTGGCCCACGAACTGGCCGATACCCCGATGCTCTGCCGCACCCACGGCCAGCCCGCCTCCCCCTCCACCATGGGCAAGGAGATGGCCAACGTGGTCTACCGGCTGCATCGTCAGCGCGAGCAGATCGCCGGCCTGCAGATGCTGGGCAAGATCAACGGCGCGGTGGGCAACTACAACGCCCACTTCTCTGCCTATCCGGAGATCGATTGGCCCGGCTTTGCGCAGCGCTTTATCGAATCACTGGGCCTCGACTGGAACCCCTACACCATCCAGATCGAACCCCACGACTACATGGCCGAGCTGTTCGATGCGGTGGCGCGCTTCAATACCATCCTGATCGACTTCTGCCGCGACATCTGGAGCTACATCTCGCTGGGCTACTTCAAGCAGAAGACCATCGCCGGCGAGGTGGGCTCCTCCACCATGCCGCACAAGGTCAACCCGATCGACTTCGAGAATGGTGAGGGCAATCTGGGCATCGCTAACGCCCTATTCGGCCATCTCACCGCCAAACTACCGATCTCCCGCTGGCAGCGGGATCTGACCGACTCCACGGTGCTTCGCAACCTCGGCGTCGGCTTTGCCCACACCAGCATTGCACTGCAATCGATCCTGCGCGGTATCAGCAAGCTGGAGGCGAACCGCGAGGCAATGCTGGCCGACCTGGAGGGCAACTGGGAGGTGCTGGCGGAGCCGATCCAGACCGTAATGCGCCGCTACGGGGTGGAAAAACCCTACGAGAAACTGAAGGAGCTGACCCGCGGGCAGCGCATCACCCCAGCGCAGCTGGCCAGCTTCATCGATGGCCTGGAGATCCCCGATGCGGCCAAGGCATCGTTGAAACAGTTGACCCCACAAGGCTATATCGGAAATGCGACCGAGCAGGCAAAACGTATTTGACTGCCATCATAGAGAACCAGGACCTTGATCAAGGATTGCTTGGACTTTGTG
This sequence comes from endosymbiont of Riftia pachyptila (vent Ph05), assembly GCF_000224455.1. Classification (NCBI taxonomy): domain Bacteria; kingdom Pseudomonadati; phylum Pseudomonadota; class Gammaproteobacteria; species endosymbiont of Riftia pachyptila. Next base: position 2,732 of record NZ_AFOC01000058.1, on the reverse strand, counting down.
AACCAAAGCACGGTTTCACTTGGAGAATTTAGTTCATAATATCTCTGCAGACGGTAGCCGATTGGCTTGTCCTCCCGCTCGTGTCCGCAATACGAGTCGCTCGGTCCGTCTGCATTCAAACCCGGCCTACCGCCCCCCAGCCTGGTATGCCGGGTTTTCTTTTTTCTGCAGTCGGGCCTGGATCACATCCCAGGGCAAAATCAGAACTCACTTCCTGCTGATCGATCCCTAACCTGGGTCTATAATCCCATCCTTCTCAGGCAGGATTTGTCCCATGCAGCAGCTCAACTTCCCCAACGAGATCACCCCGAAAAGCTTCCTGAAAAGCTATTGGCAACAGAAGCCGTTGCTGCTGCGCCAGGCCCTACCCAAGTTTAAGTGTGGCCTGGATGCGGATGAGCTAGCCGGTCTCGCCTGCGAGGCGGATGTGGAATCCCGCCTGGTGCTGGAACGGGGTAAGACCCCTTGGGAGGCACGCTTCGGCCCCTTCACTGAGGCGACCTTTGCCGAGCTACCGGAGAGCCACTGGACCCTGCTGGTACAGGATGTGGACAAGCATCTGCCACCAGTTGCGAGTCTGCTCGACTACTTCCACTTCATCCCCGACTGGCGTCTCGACGATGTGATGGTCAGCTATGCTGCGGATCAGGGCTCGGTCGGCCCCCACATCGATGACTACGATGTGTTCCTCTATCAGGCCAAGGGACGGCGGCGCTGGAAGATCCACTACCAGCCAGTTTCGGAGGAGGATTTTATCCCCGGTCTCGACCTACGCATCCTGCCCGATTTTGAGGCGGAGGAAGAGTGGCTGCTGGAGCCCGGTGATCTGCTCTATCTGCCGCCCAATGTTGCCCACTGGGGGGTAGCCGAGGGCGACGACTGCATCAGCTGCTCGGTGGGATTCCGCGCCCCCGCCTACCGCGAGATGGCCAACGCCTGGTGCGAGGCACTGGGCGAGCAGCTCGCCGCTGAAGGGCGCTATAGGGATCTTCCCATGACGCCACAACAGGCCAGCGGTGAGATCCTGCCAACTGTTGTGGAGGAGGTCAGCGCCAGTTTGCAGCGGATGCTGCAGACAGATGACGAGTTCAAACGACGCTGGTTCGGCCGTTTCATCAGCGAGAGCAAACCAAACCTGCAGCTGGAACCCCGCCAGACACCGCTCTCCCCCGCCGCCTTCCACGAACGCTTTCGACAGGCGTCGATGATCCATCGCAACGCATACTCGCGCATGCTGTTCAGTCGCGGCAGCCAAGGCCAGGACAGCCTGTTCGTGAATGGCGAAGAGTATCAACTCCCCTCTGAATCAGGGGACTTTCTCGCCATCCTCACCCATCATCGCTTGCTCCACTTCGGCTATCTGGAGAACTGGCTGGAACAGCCCGACTGCCTGCAGCTTGTGTGTGACCTCTACAATGACAACCACCTCATCTTCGACGATGAGTAGCACCCAGTTTCAACTGCGGCAGGCCGATTGGCCAGCGAGTGCGGAGGCACTCAAACAGCTCCGCGAGACGGTCTTCATCAAGGAGCAACAGGTGCCGCCCGAACTAGAGTGGGACGGTCTCGACGAGACGGCACTGCATCTGCTGGCAGAAACCCCGGACGGTCAGCCCATCGGCTGTGCGCGGCTACTTCCCAACGGGCAGATCGGTCGCATGTCGGTGTTGCGGTCCTGGCGCAATCAGGGAGTCGGCAGCGCAATGCTCAGAGAGCTGCTTCAACTCGCCGAACAACAGGGTTTTCCAGCCTGCTTTCTGCACGCCCAAACCCACGCAGTCGCTTTTTATCGACGATTCGGCTTCCACCCAGAGGGAGAGATTTTCATGGATGCGGGCATTCCCCATTTGAGCATGCGGCTTGATAAGGAAGATTAATAAGGAAGAAGAATGATCATACTGGCACCGGAAACCACACCGACAGCTGACGCCTATCAGCTCGGCGCAGAGAGCGGCCTGATCTCACTCACCTCGGTAGATGAATTCGCCCAGTTTGCCTTGAACATGGCGACACAGGCGCATCGCACCATCGATATCTTCAGTCACGACCTGGATCATCCGCTCTACGACCAGAGCGACTTTGTTGTGGCGATCAAAGAGCTTTCGTTGCGTAGCCGCTTCTCGCAGATCCGCATCCTGCTGCAGAACAATCGCACGATCCGCCGCAAAGGCCATCGACTGGTTCATCTGGCTCAACGCCTCACCTCCAGCATCGAGATCCGCCGGCCAGGGGAACCGCTCCTCAAGGCACTGGAAAACTTTCTGCTAGCGGACGAATATGGCTACATCCACCGCAAGATGGCCAGCTACTACGAGGGCCGCTGTGATTTCAATGACCGCCTGCGGGTCGCGCAGCTGGCTGAGCGCTTCAACGAGGCGTGGGAGAGCGGTGAACCGGACCGGGAGCTGTTGCGACTCTATCTTTAAGATCCAATCGCTATACTGCCTGTGACTGAACAAGTTGAAGGCAGACAATCCTGATGACCCGGCGATGGATACTACTATTCCTGGCGCTTTTCTCCCCGTTGAGCGGACGGGCCGAGCCCGCGATTGAGTTTGTGCCGCTGATGCACCAACCGGCACAGACACTGATCCCGATGCTTGCACCCCTGCTCGGACAGGACGCACTGATCAGCCCGGCAGGCACTGGTCTGCTGCTCAAGGCAGAGACTGCACGGCGGGCGGAGCTTATCAGACTGATCGGAGAGCTTGACCGGCCTGCAAGACGACTCC
>NZ_AFOC01000059.1:0-22990 GCF_000224455.1 endosymbiont of Riftia pachyptila (vent Ph05) | reverse complement strand
GAGCTTTACGTGCGATTTGCGCCTTGAGTCTGAATGTTCAGATTCGCAATCCACTTCGTCCAGACTTAATCAGAGGCTCCTTAGCCGGTTTTAGCTGGTTTGTTGAGTTCGGGGGCGGGTTTGCCGAATAGGTACCCCTGGCCATATTTGAAACCGATGCGCCTGAGACGTTTTGCCGTCAGCTTATCCTCGATACCTTCAGCCACCAGGCGATGGCCAGCGTCAATAATCATTTTGGCGAGATAGATCAGGATCCGCTGTTGCTCCTTGTCGTTGAGCAGCTGGACCAGGCTGATGTCGAATTTGACGATGTCCACTGGCATGGTGGCGAGATATTTAAAGGAGGAGTAGCCGCTGCCAAAGTCATCGAGAGCGATCTCGAAGCCGATGTTTCGCAATCGCTTGAGGTTCTTGGTTGCCAAGTGAAGCTGGGTGATCAGCGCCGTCTCTGTGACTTCCAGCACCAGTTTGTGGCTCCTTACGTAGGGCTGGAAATCCTCCAGCCAGTCGATGATGCCTTCGTCCACCACCGAGGGGGGAGAGAGGTTGATCGAAACCCCGCTGCCGGGTGGGATGCGATTGCTCTCTAAATCGCGAAAGATTGCCTCGATGATCGAGCGGTCAAGATCGGGTTCGAGTCGGCGTGCTTCCACCAGCGGGAAGATATGGGAGGGCATGATCAGCTCATCGCCATGCTGGATACGCACCAAGGCTTCATAGTAGTGGGTCTGTCCGCTCTCCAGATCGACGATCGGTTGGTAGTAGATGTGCAAATCTTTTCCACTGGTCACCGCCTCGTAGACTGCGAGGCGGGTCCAGCTGGAGAAGAGCCCCTGGGTGCTTTTCTCCATCGCTGGGGTGAACAGGGCGATGGAGGATGAGCTGGGCCGCTTGGCGGAGTACATCGCTACATCCGCCTTCCACTGCAGGGATTGCAGTGGATCGTTTTCGAGCCGGTCGGTGTGGGTCAGTCCAATACTGATGCGCACAGGTTCGCGTACCCCAAACTTTTGGAAATTGCTTTGGGCGGTTGCCTGTTCACAGCGTTCGGCAATGCTCAGTGCGGTTTGGGGTGTGCAGTTGATGAGGAAGGTGGCAAATTCATCACCGCCGAGACGAAACAGGCGTTCATTCTTGCGCAGCACGCCTTGGATAGTTTTGGCGATCACTTTCAGTACCTGATCGCCAGCCTGGTGGCCGTAGCTGTCGTTTATCGCCTTGAAATGGTTGATGTCGAATAGCGCTAGGCAGATCGGGGTTCGGCTGTCGGCAAAGATGTCATTGAGTTCCTGCCAGTATTTCTCGAATGCTCGCCGGTTGTGTGCGCCGGTGAGTGGGTCGTGGTGGGCCATTTTCCACAGTTCACGATTTTTCTGGTCAAGGCTCCGGTTAACGTCGTTGAGCCGCATGTGGTAGGCGTTGAGTGATTGCCGGATCTTCTCCAGTTCGGCGATCTGGAATGGTTTACTGAGCGAACTTGGGACAGATTCACCAGGGTTTTCGCGCAACAGATCGATGTGTCGGGAGACTCGCTGGATCGGTTGGCTGAGCAGCCAGATTACGAAGGGGTAGAAGAGCAGGGTGACCAGCCCCATGAGTAATCCAAAATGGACGAAGGCTGATGTCATGATCTTCAGCAAGGTATCGGAAAAAGGGTCTGTGCGCAGATCAAACTCGATCAGGCCCTGCAACTCATGCAGTGGAATCGGGGCCGCGGCTGGCCGTTCAATATGGATCGTTTCTGCGTCGATCTGGCTGAAGCCGCCGGTTCTGAAAAGCTCCGGCAAGAATCGAATCAGGGTGGCGACATAACCCAGTGTTGAGCCCTCCTTGTTGGTGACTGGGGCGTACAGCAGTAGCGAGGGTTTGTTGCCATCAAAGATCAGTGTTGCTGTGTCGGACTTCTCTGGCACCCGTGCTGGCAGCAGTGAGGTGTCGAGTTTGCCTAGTACCTTGCCTTTGGCGTTATAGATGGCAGCATCCTGGGTGTAGTCCGGCAATACTTCTGAGCTGAGTGCTCGGTGTTTATGCCAGTAAGCGTAGAAGTTTGGATTCTGGATCTGCTGCCGCACTTCCTGCCAGCGGGCATACGCTTTGGTGCGGTCAAGAATTTCTCGATAGGCGGCATTGATGGCCCTGCTTAGTTCGACATCTGCTTGAGTGAGTGAGGTGGTCTGGAACTCCTGTCTCAGATGGTCTATCTGCTGCAGGGTAATGATGCTGAGGAGCCCCAGCATAGCCAGGGCGGCAAAGATGAAAAGGGCGAGATAGGCCTTGATGGATGGGGCTTTTTTCGCCATTTTTGGCCTATTTCCTGTTGTTGTTTTCCAGGGCCGCTTCCACGGCTTCTACCAGATCGAATTCGTGTTCGTGATCGAAGAAATGGTTGGCTCCCTCCACTTTGATCAGTTTAACTCGCCTATCTTGCAGTTGTCGGCTCCATTGCGGAGTGATGCGCTGATCGGAGCCACCGATGATAACCGTGGTCGTGGTCTGGATGGTTGCCATCTTCGACAGGATTTTCTGTCTGGACCAGCTGACATAGGAGAGATAGGCGGAGGGGGTGGTCGGGTAAAGCTTACAAAATGCCAGGCCAAAGTTGTCGAGCCTCTGCCCCTGGCCAGCCTTGATCGCGTGTTTTGCGCGTTGGATATCTGCCAGCGTTTCATTGGCAGCTGGACCCTGGCCGAAATGGGTGAGGCTGATCAGAATCGCGGCAGATACTGGCGCATCCGGCTCGGCGCCAAGATAGCCAACCAGCGTGACACTGCCGGCGCTGTGTCCGATGATGATAGCGTTCTGGCCGGTGTGCGTCTTCAGCCATTGGTTCCAGACGCCCACCTCTCGCCTATCCTGATCGAAGGAGTGGGTATGGATTGCTTCGCAGGGCAGACTGGCATTGCGCTGGTCGATACCAAGCGTCAGTGTCGGAGTAAGCACGCTGTATCCACTCTCTGCCAGGGTTTCAGCGAGCCGGCGGACAGTAAAGAACTCCCGGGTTTGCAAAAAACCGTGCAGGATCAGTATCGGCGGGGCGTCGAGATTCCCCTGCCGGAACTCCGCGCTGGCTCGAATCCCTTTGGCCATTTTCAGTTCGATAAGCTCTGCCTTGAGTGGTGCAGTGAATAGGCTCAGCAGAATAATCAGAGCGATGAGGTTTGTCGCATTGTGGGGGGCTGCAGAAGCCATTGTACGCTCGCGGATGTGGTTGGGGTGGCGCTGACAGATGTTAGCTTGGAATAAAGTGGTTCTACTGCTCGATTGTCGGCCGGGCCTGGCTGTGCTTGAGTCGGCAGCGTTCTGGAAGGCGGTGGCTGTTTAGGCTTGTTGTTGATTCCACAAGGTTTTCCTGCATGCTACTATCCGCGCCCTATGCGCCTTTCCGATTTTCGATACGAGCTGCCTGACGAGCTGATTGCCCAGTTTCCCCAGCCCTCGCGAACCGCGTCGCGCCTGCTGTGTCTCGACGGCAGCAGTGGTCGGGTCGTCGACCGGCAGTTTACCCAATTGCCCGACCTGCTGCAGGCTGGCGATCTGCTGGTGTTTAACGATACGCGGGTGATGCGGGCCCGGCTCTATGGACGCAAGGCCTCCGGTGGCAGAGTGGAGCTGCTGATTGAGCGGGTGTTGGCGCCGCAGCGTGTGCTGGCTCACGTTCGTGCTAGCAAGTCACCCAAGCCGGGGAGTCGCCTGCTGCTGGGTGAGGCAGATACTGAAGTCGAAGTGGTCGCCCGGGAGGGAGCGCTGTTTGAGCTCTCCCTGGCTGATGGCGATTTCTACCAATTAATGGAGCGGCAGGGGCATATCCCGCTGCCACCCTATATCACCCGTTCCGACCAGGTCTTGGATCAGGAACGCTATCAGACCGTCTACGCACGCAGTGAGGGAGCGGTGGCCGCGCCGACAGCCGGGCTCCACTTTGACCAGCCGCTGCTTGATCGGCTGGCGGCGACCGGGGTCGGAATGGCCCATGTCACCCTGCACGTGGGGGCCGGCACCTTCCAGCCGGTGCGTGTCGAGAACCTCGATGAGCACGAGATGCACAGTGAGTACCTTGAGGTGGATGAGGTGGTGTGCGAAAAGATCAGAGAAATCCGTGCCCGCGGGGGGCGGGTCGTGGCGGTGGGTACGACCACCGTGCGCAGCCTGGAGACGGCGAGCGCGGATGGGAATATCCGTCCCTACCGTGGCGATACCCGCCTGTTCATCCGCCCCGGTTACCGCTTCTCCAGTGTCGATGCGATGGTGACCAATTTTCACCTGCCGGAGTCGACCTTGCTGATGCTGGTGTCGGCCTTTTCCGGTTACGACGCGGTGATGGCCGCCTACCGGCATGCGGTCGAGCAGCGCTATCGCTTCTTCAGTTATGGAGATGCGATGTTTCTGACCCCCTCATCAAGCGCCAAGTACGAGTAGGGGGCGGAGCTGAGTCAGTGTCTCGAAAGAAAATTGAGGCAAAAAAAAGCGCGGCAGGGGTGCCGCGCTAAACGTTTCCACCAAAGGAGGATGGAGGAGTGTGGGCTGATTCAGTTAAGAATCAGCACATAATCATCTTCTAATATAATTTATTGGCTGTCAACTAATCCTAGGGAAAACCCTTGCTTTCAGGATATTAAATCCTGTTTGCCCCAAAATTATAGGGCGAAGGTGGCAGCAATTACCAATGTAGAGTCATGTACTTCGAAAAGATCAAAACCGATGGGGCAGCGCGACGCGGCCGGCTGACATTCGAGCGGGGCACTATCGAGACCCCCGCCTTCATGCCAGTCGGCACCTACGGAACCGTCAAGGCGATGACCCCGGAGGAGCTGCAACAGAGCGGCGCCGAGATCATCCTTGGCAACACCTTCCATCTGATGCTCCGACCAGGCACTGACGTAATCCGCAAGCACGGTGATCTGCACGGTTTCACTCACTGGGAGCGACCGATCCTCACTGACTCCGGTGGCTTTCAGGTGTTCAGCCTGGGAAAGATGCGCAAGATTACCGAGCAGGGGGTCGCGTTTCGCTCGCCGGTGGATGGCAGCAAGGTCTTTATGGGGCCGGAGGAGTCGATGCAGGTGCAGCGGGAGCTGGGTTCCGACATCGTGATGATCTTCGATGAGTGCACCCCCTATCCGGCCACACAAGAAGAGGCGCGGGCCTCGATGGAGCTCTCGCTGCGCTGGGCAGAGCGCTCGAAAGTCGCCCACGGCGACAATCCGGCAGCGCTGTTCGGCATCGTCCAGGGTGGAGTCTATGAATCTCTGCGCCAGGCCTCTCTGGAGGGGTTGATGGCGATCGGCTTCGACGGCTATGCGGTGGGTGGGCTGTCGGTGGGTGAGCCGCCAGAGGATCGCTGGCGCATCCTCGACTTCCTCGCCGACAAGCTGCCCGCGGATAAACCCCACTATCTGATGGGGGTCGGTACCCCGGAGGATATCGTCGGGGCGGTGCAGCGTGGTATCGACATGTTTGACTGCGTGATGCCGACCCGCAACGCGCGCAATGGCCACCTTTTTACCCATCAGGGGGTGGTGCGGATCCGCAACGCGGTACACCAGTACGATGAGGGGCCCCTCGACCCGCTCTGTGACTGCTACACCTGTCGCAACTACAGTCGCGCCTACCTGCGCCATCTGCAGCGTTGCAACGAGATTCTCGGTCATCGCCTCAACACCATTCACAACCTCCACTACTACCAGTCGCTGATGCGTGGCCTCAGAGAGGCGATCGAGGCTGGCCGGCTGGAGACGTTTGTGGCGGAGTTTTATCGGATGCGCGAGTAAGATACCGGATTCGGGCGACGGCCGTTGGTTTGGCCACTGCATCTTCAATGCTTCTGTGTCATAATCCGCGGCTGATTTTGCCGCCGCCAGGCGATTTGCGGCGGCTATGATGAATTTCCAAAGAAATTAGCGGGAAAAACCATGAGCTTCTTTATTTCCGATGCATTTGCCGAAGGCGCGGCCGGCGCTGGACAGGATCCCCTGATGGGACTGTTGCCGCTGGTCCTGTTTGGTGTGGTGCTCTACTTCCTTCTGATCCGGCCTCAGGTGAAGCGCCAGAAGGAGCACGGTAAGATGGTCGAGAGTCTCTCCAAGGGGGATGAGATCGCCAGCTCCGGCGGCATCGTCGGTAGGATCACCGGCCTGGGCGATAACTTCATCACCGTGGAGGTCGCCGAAGGCGTCGAGCTGAAGATGCGCCGCCAGGCAGTGGAATCGGTTCTGCCAAAGGGCTCTATCAAGGAGATGTGACGGACCGGCAACCGCCGATCCGTCAGGAGCCTCTGGATGAATTTGTACCATAAGAGTACCGTCCATGATTCGTTCAGAGGCACCTTAGTCAGGAACAGTTCGCCGGTTCTCTCCGGCGTCGCAACAAGCATATCGCGATGAATCAATACCCCCTGTGGAAAAACCTGTTGGTGGTGATCGTGATCCTGGTCGGGGCGCTTTACGCCCTGCCCAACATCTACGATCAGGATCCCTCCATGGAGATCTCCGGCACCCGCCGGGCTCAGATCGATGCCACCACACCGCTGCGTATCAACACGGCGTTGGCAGCTGCCCAGATCACAGCCAAGGCGATAGAGCCGCTCGAAGGCAAATTGCTGGTGCGCTTCAGTAGTTCGGAAGATCAGCTCAAGGCGGTTGAGGTTATCGCTGCAGAACTGGGGGGAGACTTCAATCAGGCGCTGACGCTGGCACCCGATCTGCCCGACTGGCTGCGCAGCTTGGGGGCCGAGCCGATGTACCTGGGGCTCGACCTGCGCGGCGGCATTCACGTGCTGATTGACGTCGACATGGAGGCGGCGGTGCAGCAGGCGATGGAGCGTTATGCGGGCGATATCCGCGGCCTGCTGCGCAAGCAGAAGATCCGCTATCTGCGGGTGGCGCGTGAGGGTGATGCGGTATTGGTCAAGTTTCGCGATGCTGCCAAGCGGGATGCGGCAGAGCAGAAGATCCACAGTGAATTCCGTGAGTTGGTGCTGGAGACTCTAGACCGTGGTACCGACTTTTTTGTGAAGGCTAGCCTCACACCCGCCGAGCGTAGAGGCGTGCAGAAGTTCGCTCTGGAGCAGAACATCACCACCCTGCGCAATCGTGTCGACGCGCTGGGAGTGGCGGAGCCGCTGATTCAGCAGCAGGGCGAGCGGCGCATCGTGGTGCAGCTGCCCGGCGCACAGGATCCGGCCAAGCTGAAGGAGATTCTCGGCGCTACTGCGACCCTGGAGTATCGTCTCGCCGACACCGAACATAGCGTGCAGGATGCGGTCAACGGCCGAGTGCCCCCGGGTTCTAAACTCTATCGGGAGCGTAACGGGCAGCCGGTGTTGTTGAAGAAGTCGGTGATCATCACCGGTAATCAGATCACCGATGCCTCCTCTGGACTCGACCAGCGTGGCGGTGGCCCTATGGTCTCGGTCACCCTGGACGGCGTGGGTGCCAAGCGCATGCGCCGTCTCACCAGCGAGAATGTCGGCAAGCCGATGGCGGTGGTGTTTATCGAGAACCGCACCATCACCCGCATGGTCGACGGCAAGCCGGTCAAGCATAAAGTTAAGGTGGAGGAGGTGATCAGCATCGCCAATATCCTTGAACCTTTCGGTCGGCGCTTTCAAACCACCGGCCTCGACAGTTCGGAAGAGGCCCGAGATCTAGCGCTGCTGCTGCGTGCCGGCGCGCTGGCTGCTCCCATCGAGATCGTCGAGGAGCGCACCATCGGCCCCAGCCTGGGTCAGGACAATATTGACCAGGGCTTTCAGTCAGTGGTGATCGGCCTGGTCTTGGTGATGGTCTTCATGGCGGTCTACTATCGCGTCTTCGGTCTGGTGGCGGACCTTGCGTTGGTGATGAATCTGGTGCTGATCATCTCGGTGCTCTCCATGTTGCAGGCCACCCTGACCCTGCCAGGCATCGCTGGCATTGTGCTTACCGTGGGTATGGCGGTGGACGCCAACGTGCTGATCTTTGAGCGTATTCGCGAGGAGATTAAGATCGGTAACTCGCCCCAGGCGAGCATCCAGGCCGGTTATGGCAAGGCACTCTCCACCATCCTGGATGCCAATATCACTACCCTGATCGCGGCGGTGGTGCTGTTCAGCTTCGGTACCGGCCCGATCAAGGGCTTCGCGGTGACCCTGGCAATCGGTATCCTTACCTCCATGTTCACCGCGATCATCGGCACCCGGGCCCTGATCAACCTGATCTATGGCGGTCGCCGGGTCAAAGAGCTGGCGGTGTAACAGGAAGCAACGACCATGCAGATATTCAATAAGACATCCAAGTTCAATTTCATGGGTGGGCGCAAGCTGGCCTCCGGTCTCTCCGCGGCGGTTATCCTGGTGGCGCTGGTTTCAGTGTTCGCCAGGGGCCTGAATCTGGGTATCGACTTTACCGGCGGTACCCTGGTTGAGGTGGGCTATGCGCAGCCTGTCGAGCTTCCAGCGGTGCGCAAGTCGCTGGTTGAAGGTGGTTTCGACGACGCCACGGTGCAGCATTTTGGCACCTCCCGCGACGTGCTGGTGCGTCTCGCCCCGCGTGACGGGGTGGAGAGCGCGGTGGTCAGCGACCAGGCATTTGCCGCGATGCAGCGTGCCACCGAAGGTAAAGCTGAGCTGCGCCGGGTGGAGTTTGTCGGTCCCCAGGTGGGTGACGAGCTGACCGAGGATGGCGGTCTGGCGATGCTCTATGCCCTGATCTGTATCCTGCTCTATGTTGGCATCCGTTTCGAGTACCGCTTTGCTATGGGCGCGGTGATCGCGTTGGTGCACGACGTGATCGTCACTATCGGCATCTTCTCCCTGTTCCAGGTGGAGTTCGATCTGCCGGTGCTGGCAGCGGTATTGGCGGTGATCGGCTACTCGCTCAACGACACCATCGTGGTCTACGACCGGATCCGCGAGAACTTCCGTAAGATGCGTAAGGGTACGCCGATCGAGATCATCAACGCCTCCCTTAATCAGACCCTGGCGCGTACCCTGGTGACCTCCTTGACCACCCTGCTGGTGCTGATCGCACTGTTCCTGTTCGGTGGCGAGATCATCCACGGCTTCGCCCTGGCGCTGATCGTCGGCGTGGTAGTCGGTACCTACTCCTCCATCTATGTGGCGAGCAGCGCAATCATCATGATGGGCATCAGCAAGGAGGATCTGATGCCGGTGGAGAAGGAGGGTGCCGAGCTGGACGAGCGGCCCTGAGTGACGCTAGCCACTTCTGCCGGGCGCGGTTCCTAGGGGGATGGCGCTCTGGCCCTCCCGTATCCTTCTGTAGGGTTGGTTTTGAACAGCCCAAAGCAAATGATCAGCCCAGCCTTCGATACAGCACATGCGGTTGATAAGATCCTCTGTGGATCTATGTCAAAGCGGGGCTAAAACAGGTTGTTTGGGGATAGCCTTTCAAGGTGATGAGCAAAACGCCCTCACCTCTGAATGTCATATGGAAAACTTTGCAGCGACTTCCTTTAAGTTAGTAGCAAGGCGGGCTTGGTCCTTGCTAGCGGTGGCTGTGTGGCTGGCGCCATCCGCTGTTTGAGAGGCAAGGTTATTGATGGAGACCACCCTCTGGTTGATCTCTTCTGCGACAGTACCCTGCTGTTCCACGGCAGTGGCAATCTGGACGTTCATCTCTTTGATATGTTCAACAGCTTGAATAATCCCGCTAAGCGTTGCCCCCGCATTCACGACTTTTTCTACGCTGTTTTCCGCCTTTTTTTGGCCTTTCTCCATGGCATCAACAGCCTCCTTGGCACCTTGCTGAAGCCGTTCGATGATTTGCTGAATCTCCTGGGTAGACTCTTGAGTTCTTCCCGCCAGAGTGCGTACCTCATCAGCAACAACCGCAAAACCACGGCCCTGTTCACCCGCACGAGCCGCTTCAATCGCGGCATTCAGTGCCAGCAGATTGGTTTGTTCTGCTATGCCACGAATGACATCCAGAACTGTACTGATTGAGTCGCTCTCATCTTCTAGTTTGTGGATGACAATCGATACATTTTGTACTTCACTGGCAAGGTCATTTGTTGCTTTAACAGCCTCAGCAACAACCTCTCGCCCTTTAGCCGCCTCATCATTGGCCTGCTGAGCAGCCTGTTCTGCTAGATTGGCGTTTTTCGCCATTTCATGTGTGGTGCTAGCCATCTCATTCATTGCAGTGGCAACTTGCGTAGTTTCACTCTGTTGCCTTTCCACTCCTTGATTGGTCTGCATCGAAACAGCCGAAAGGCTTTCAGCGCCGGATGAAAGTTCTTCACTGGATCTATGTATATTAGCGATGAGGCCACCAATATTGTTTGCAAGTTCATTGAAGTCATGGGCTAGTATGGAAAATTCGTCTTTTCCCTTGTAATCCATGCGAGTTGAGATGTCTCCCTGAGCAAATCTACGCATCGATTCCGTTGCCATGGCCAATGGACGATTAACTCGACGCAGCACGATAAAGCTAATAAAAATCAAAACGACCAGCGCGACTGATGCCGTTACTAATAAGATTGTGCGGCTGCTGCTGATCACGCGATATCCCTGTTCTTCTGCTTCTGCCTGTATCTTGTCTACAGCTTTCACCAGCGTATTGAGCGCCTGCTCCATGGAAGTCCCTGCCGATTGCATATCGGTGAGTGCTGACCGCATCTCTTTGGAAAGTCGCAGGCTTTTTCTTCGCAGGGTCAGAATGGAGATTTTTTCATTGATGAGCGTTTCCACCAGTCGATCAAATTCTTTGTTCAGCTGCTTGATAAGATCATTCAGTTCCTTATTATCGGATGATTCCTCATCAACTTTGACAATAGACTCCTTTGTGGCCTGGATGACCTGAGCAAGCTGGTTCTCTTTGATGCTGGTTAGGATATCGGGATTACTCTCCAACATAAATTGCCGACCCAAGCCACCCATGATGGCAACACCGGTTCGGATGCTTGAGCTTTCTTGTTGCAGGTTCGAGGAACGCCCAACAGGCTAGCTGATACCTGATCACGAAATTGGAAAGCAGTTTCCGCATCTTGATCCCCAATTTCATTTATATCCTGAAAATCCTGGATCTTTTTGTATAGTTTTCGGATACGTCGTTTAGCTCGCTTGTTGGAGAAGTTGATTTTTCCTGCAATGCTTTCGGCTGTTTGTTGGATAATCTGTATTGCCGAGTCCATCTTGGTTACGAAATCTGCCTGTTCCTGGTTGATTTGAAGAGTTGCCTTCTTTTTCTCAAATAAAGTGTTGCCTGCATTTATAAAATCTTCATACGTTTTTTCAAGTGCAGTGAGAGACTCTTTTATAGTGATATCATTCCCCGCCGCATTTTTTGCACTGGCCATTGCGGAAACGAATATATTTTCCATCGCACCATGGTTTTTCAGGCTCATCAACTTCTCTAAGGAATTGGTACTGATAATCTTTGACTGGTGACTAAAAACACCTGTAATCGTATTCTTGATATCATAGTTTACAGTCTGCAGCGGTATTGCTTTTCCAGCTATTTTCTGCTGGTTATCCGAAATGCTTTGGTAAGCGGTCAGGGATGTAAGGACCTGAATCAAAACAACCGCTACGGCAGTAACAACCCAGATTATCAAGAGCCCTTTGATCGTGATGTTGAGCTTTTTCATCGTTGCGTCCTTGATGCGGAACGAGCAATCAAAAGAGTATCGGGAGAAGTTATTACCTCTCCCGTTTCTGGTTTCAGAGCTCAGACCAGTTGAAGGCGACAAACTTGCCGTGCTTGATCATGGTCGGCCATATTTTATGGCTTGCTTGATGTTTGGTTTTGCTAAAGCCAACCTTGCTACCGATATCAACATTGGGAGAATTTAGGGACTCCAGCCCATCTACGATGCTCTCTCTGTTAGGGTTGGAACCAGCATTTTTCATACCTTCCACAAACAGCTTGGCTACCAGATAACCCTCTAGTGAGACGAATCCCGGCTCCACACTGGCGTTATAGTCATTGAGGGCTTCACGATATTCCTTGACAGTGGCATGGTCGGAATCGAAGTGTGGAACCACCTGAGTTACGATGACGCCATCACCCTTGTCGCCCAAAGCCTTGGCCAGGGCGGTGCTTCCGACAAAGGAAACATTAAGAAACTTGGTGTCAGGGAGGTCTTCCTTGGCCATCTTGATGAACTTGGCGCAGGGAGCGTAGGCTCCCACCATGATGATCGCCTTGGGTGCGATTTCAACATCGAGGAAGGTTCCCAAGCCATCTTCCACATTCAGAGTGTTGCGCGTGTAGCGACCGTGGGCCAGTTTTTCAGGATTCGCTACGCCTTTTGCCTTAAGTGCCTTCATCGCCCCTTTGTAGCCAGCATCACCATACCCGTCATTCTGGGTGAAGAAGGCGATCTCTTCAGGCTTGATGCCAGAGGAGAGAAGACCATCGATCATCGCAGATGTTTCTTCCGCATAGCTTGCGCGATAGTTGATGATATAGCGGTCAGGTGGCGTCTTGCGCAATACGCCGGCGCCGGTAAAGGCACCGAATAGCAGCGTCTTTTTCTCGTTGGCGATCGGTACACTGACAATGGCGGTGGGTGTTCCCACATTCCCCATAACAGCAAGCACCTTCTCCTCATCGATCAGTTTGCGCATGTTCGGGGCCGCCCTGGCTGGCTCATAGCCATCATCCAGCGCGACTAGTTTCAGGGTGTTGCCATTGATTTCTGATTTGTTGACTTGATTGAAATAGGCTTCGATGCCCAGTTTCATGCCCTGTCCCAAGGCCTGAGCCGGTCCAGCCAAGGCTGTGGACATACCCACCTTGATCTCAGCAGCCTGAGTGGCAGAAACACCCAATGTGCAGGTAATCAGTGCAGTAATGGTGGTTTTGCGGAAATAAGAAAGAATTTGTGTGTTCATTTCAGCCCCTTTTGTGAAAACTCCTTGTAGCGGCTCAACAAAATGGGAGTGCGAGATGGGCCCCGAGATTAAGTAATGAATGTGCCAAACCTGCTACTAAATGCAGGTATCGGCCATGGTTAAAAAATCTTTATTGTCTATCAGGGGATTAAAATCACCGGCTAAAGACGGTGAGCTTTAGCAGCGAAAATGAGCTGACAGATAAGAGGGAAGGGGTATGGACCACATATATGGCAGCCTGATGTGGTAAGGGTTTTCCGGATATAAAATCAGAGACTGTAAATTAAATTATGTAGCTGCTCATAGACCAATACCTGAAGTGGCCCACAAAAATACTGGACAGGGGTATAAAATTTGACTCGCTAATGAGAGAGATGAGATGAGCAAGAAACGAAAGCAGTACAGTGCAGATTTCAAGGCCAAGGTAGTGTTTCTATCCTGTGGGAAATAGAAACGAGGGCAGAGCTGGCAATCCGCTATGGGCTACACTCGACCTAAATCAATCAATGGAAGCGATAAGCACTGGAGAATCTGGCTGAGCTGTTTGAGCGAGGTAGCATAAATCAGGGCCCTTCGACCTTATCGGTCAACTGACGGTGGAATGCGATTTTTTAGCCGGAAAGCTCGGTTACTGAGCCTCAAGGATAAACACCAGATGATTGAGTACCATCCAGAGTTGAGTATCAATCAGTAATGCCAGCTACTGAATATCAGCCGTTCCACCCACAGTTATTGCCCATGCCACAGGATAGTGATGGTCTAGGGATAATGCGCCTGCGCGATGAGTAATACATGAGAACGCCATTGTTTGGGTCACAGAGTATGGTGACGTACCTTAGGTGGTAGGCACCTCATCAATCGCAAGCAGATTCGCCGGCTTATGCAGCATATGGGTTGGCCTCCATTACCCCAACCTTTAATACCAGCCGAAGACACCCACAGCACAAAATGGGTATCAGTAAGGAGGATCTAATGCCGCTGGAGAAAGAGGGCGCCGAGCTGGATGAACGCTCTTGAGCGATGTGCTGCTAGGCACTTGTTCCGGCAGAGGGTTGTTCCGAGATGGTTTCCGAAGGGGCGGCTCTGAGCAGACCAAGGCGAACGGCCAGTCGTTCCAGCAGCAGTATTCCACCTGCAAGAAGATAAAATTTGATAGCTGGATCGCCCGCCTTGCTTAGCCAGAGGTAGTGGAGCAGGCTGGCGATCACTGCTAGATGTACCAGCTGGTGGAGTCGTTGCCAGTTGTGCTTGAGGCGGCGCATCATGGCGTTGCTGGAGGTGATGGCCAGCGGTAACAGCAGTATCAGGCTGGTGAATCCTGCGGCGATGAAGGGACGCTCTTGCAGCTCGTAACCGACCTCCTCGAGACTGAACCCCAGTTCCAGCCAGAAGTAGATGAGAAAGTGGCTACTGGCATAGAAAAAGGCGAGCAGTCCCAGTGCCCGGCGCAGTCCCATCAGCCAGTTCCAGTCCGACAGGCGGTGACCATAGTCTGCTGCAAGAGCGATCATGCCCCGCGAGCACCAGCGCCGTAACGGGCTGACCGCATAGATCAACAGTAGAAAGATCAATGCCCACTCGCCTGTGCTGTGAATCAGCCGCTCAAAGCCATTGATGCCAAGGCTGTCGCTCAGGAACTCCCAGAGCAGTCTGATGGAGGGTAGCAGCGCAAGAAGGATCAGGCTCCGCTTGAGCAGAAGGCTGTTTTGGTTGGCGAGGCGAGCGGGATTGAATCGTAGGACCGGCATGACACGGCTGTTCCTCAAAAGTGTTGCGACAGATCCATACCGCTGTAGAGCGATGCTACCTGTTCTGCGTAGCCATTGAAGGGCAGGGTCCGGCGCTTTTGCAGTTCGCCGATGCGGTTTTCCCGTCGTTGACTCCAGCGGGGGTGGGGGACTGCGGGGTTCACATTGGCATAGAAACCGTACTCGGAAGGTGCTGCCTGTTGCCAGCTGGAGAGAGGCTGCTGTTCGCTCAGACGGATGCGCACGATCGCCTTGACACTTTTGAAACCATATTTCCAGGGTACCACCAGTCGTAGCGGGGCACCGTTCTGATTCGGCAGTGGGGCGCCGTAAAGCCCAGTGGCGATGATGGTCAACGGGTGCATTGCCTCATCGATACGCAGGCCGTCGCGGAACGGCCATTCGAGCACTGGTCGGCGCTGCCCGATCATCTCTGAAGGACGCTCCACGCTGATGAGTTCCACATATTTGGCGCGGGAGGTGGGGCGGACAAGCTTCAGCAGATGGCAGAGTGGGAAGCCGTTCCAGGGGATCACCATCGACCAACCCTCGACACAGCGCATGCGGTAGATGCGCTCTTCCGTTGGCCAGCGTGAGAGCAGTTCGTCGAGTTCGAGTGTCAGTGGCTGCTCGACCTCACCATCCACCTGCAGCGTCCAGGGGCGTGGGTTGAACTCCTGAGCGAGCAGGTGGATCACCTCTTTGTTGTTGGAGAACTCGTAGTAGTTGTTGTAGCGAGTGACAGATTTCAGGGGGGTTAATGTGTTGGTTTTGTTCAAGCTGGCAGGTTGGGCGAGTTCGCAGCCGTTGCCGGCTCTGCTGCCAATCAGGGGCAGCAGCCCGACGACTCCTGTTGCGGTCAGCTGCTGGATAAAATGCCGGCGTGCTTTCCAGACCGCAGGAGGAGTGATCTCCGATGGTTTGGGTTGATTGAACTTGAAAACCATAGTGGTGATTCAGCCTCCTTGTTCTTGCAACTGAAGGGTGTTCAGTTGGGTCCTGCTCAATATCTGCGCAGGGTTTTGATGTACTGAATCACCGACTGCAGTTCGGGCTCAGAGAGCTCGTCGCCCCAGGGTGGCATACGATAGGAACGGCTCATTTTTTCACCACCTTTGCTGATTATCTGATGTAGGTACTCATCAGGGGCCCGGCTCAGGGTCAGATTAAAGGGTGGTGGATTTTTGATGATCTTTGCCATGCGGCCATTGCCTTCGCCTGTTTTGCCATGGCAGATGGCACAACGTCCCTGGTAGATGTTGCTGCCGAGTTTGAGTGAGATGCTTTTACTCGATTCGAGCTTGCGCAACATGGCAACCGCCTGCTCTGTCTCTGTGTGCAGATATTGTACGAACATGACCACCGATTCGATCTCTGTCCAGGTCAACTCGTCTCCCCAGGGGGGAGAGTAGTCGTGCATCGCCTTCTTGCTGCCGCCCCAGATCACAATCTCTTGTAGACTTTTTTTGTCCACGCCATAGCGGGGTTCCATCAGATTGGTCTTGGGGTAGTTTTTTAATGCAAGGGGCAGTACCCCCTCACCCATTCCTACATCGCCATGACACAGGGAGCAGCGCTCCTGGAAGACTCTTGCGCCCTTGTCCAGGTTGGGCTCGGTCTGATTGCCTGCCAGGGCTGCGCTGGTGACTGCCAGGCTGCCGGCAAACAGCAGCGCTGAAGCGGATAAGGTTCGCATGGCCTGCTCACTTCTCAACGATGATGTCCATATACATGTTTGGATGAATTGCACACTCGACAGGGATCTTGCCCGCTTTGTCGAACACGACGCTGCGGAACTCGCCCTTTGGATAGGAACCCAGATCGAATGTTTTTAGATCGGAGAGGCTGTAGACATTGTGGAAGAAAGGATCCTGGTTGGTGAATTTGACACTGTCACCAACCTTGATACGCAACTCCTTTGCGGTAAATGCCTTGTTCTTCTGGCCCACTTCGTGCTCTGCAGCGACTGCGGGCAGGGTGTTGATCAGCAATATGCTGGCAATGGGTAGGACGAATTTTTTCATCGCGTGTTCCTCTTGCGAATGGGTTGTTTTTGCTGTCTGGAGCTCAGTGCTCCCAGGCTTTATCTGTACTATTCAAGCGGTAGGAGCGGCAGTTTGAAGGGTTTCTGGGGGGTGGTCAGTGCCTTCATGAAGGCAACGATCGCCTCCATTTCCTGCTGGTTCAGCTTCAAGGCTTTGATGTTGGGTGAGAGATCCTGCTTTACCTCGCCACCACGGTTATAGTGCTGCACCGCCTCCATCAGGGTGCTGGAGCTGCCATCGTGAAAGTAGGGCGCCGAGAGTTCGATGTCTCTCAGGGTCGGGGTCTTGAAAGCCCCTTTGAGGATGCGTATTGGCTTCTGTGCATAGCGCCCCATATCCGGATTCTCTTTTCCGTAGGAGGCCAGGCCCACATTGTGGAAGCCGTTATCGGTGAAGTTAGGCGCTGAGTGGCAGACTTCACAGTTGCCTTTGTCAGGGTCGATAAAAAGCTTGAAGCCCTGCACCTGTTGAACGCTCATGGCGTTGGTATCCCCCTTGACCCAACGATCGAAGGCGGAGTTGTTGCTGATGATGGTGCGCTCGAAGGCGGCAATTGCCTTGCCCGCGGTGGTCGCGTCGACCGGCTCTCCCGGGTAGGCTTCGGCGAAGGCTTCACGATAGCCATTGTTGTTGAGCAGTCGCTTCAGGGCGATCATGTCGGTGTTCATCTCGACCGTGGCTTCCATCGGGCCAGTGGCCTGATCCTCCAGGGATTTTTTTCGGCCATCCCACATCTGCAGAGAGTTGAATGCGGTGTTGGTGATCACCGGGGAGGCGCGGCCTAAGACCTGACTTTTGAATCCCTTGGCGGTTGGCAGCCCATCTGACCAACCGAGCATCGGACTATGACAGGTGGCGCAGGACATGTTGCCGTCGCGGCCGATGCGGGGATCAAAATAGAGCTGCTTGCCGAGTGCGATGCGCGCCGGGCTGGGTTTATTATCAGCCGGATAGGGTGGTTCGTCCGGCAGCAGCCACTCCTGCAGGCTTGGGTGGCCGGGTTGCGCAACATATTTGCTGTCGGCGCTGGCCGTGCTGATGGTGATCAGGCTGCCCAGCAACAGGCTCAGAGGCAGCAGTGTGGGTTTTACCAGTAATTGACTCAGTTTCATGTTGTTACCTTTCTTTGGTGGCGCCCTGATGAGGTGTTCGCAGGTTTAGGGGCCGTGCTACAGGGTGAATTGTCGAACGGTGGACTGCAGTTCTTCAGCGCTGTTTGTGAGACTGGAGGAGGAGGCACGTAGACTCTCTGCGTTGCTATTGGAGGATTCAGACAACTGCACGAGTTCGCCGAGAGCGGAGGTAATACCGGAGACGGCGTTCTGTTGCTCGGTCATTAGATCAACCACTTGATGCATGACCTGTTGCAGATCACGGGCCTGCTCACTGCCCTGGCTGGAACTGGCAGCAATCTCTTGTAGGTCGTTGATGTGGTTGCGTGCATCTTTCAGGGCGGTGCCAAGAGCGCTGACGGTAGAATCGACACTGGAAGAGATGGTATCCGCCATCTGCTGGATCTGTTCGGTGGCCTCCCGGGTATTGGTGGCGAGATGACGCACCTCATCGGCGACCACTGCAAAGCCTCGTCCATGATCCCCGGCTCGCGCCGCTTCGATGGCGGCGTTGAGGGCCAGCAGATTGGTCTGCTCCGAGATATTGTTGACGGTGCCAACCACTGAGGTGATCGTCTCCGCTGCCTGTGCCAGCTTGCGGGTAGTCTCCACCGTGCCTTCCATCTCCTGCTGAAAACGCTCGAAGGTTGTGACCATCTCCAGCATCTGATTGGCCGCTGCTGCAGCGGACTGGGCGGTGGATTGCGCGTTGTTGGCGGCCACGTTGAGCTGGGCGGTGGCATTGTCGGTGGCGGTTGAGACCACTGAGGTATCCGACTGGATACGCTGTACCCCCTGATGCAGTTTTTGTGAGACCGCAAAGGCATCCGATGCAGAGGTGTTGAGGTGCTCGGCCTCCTGTGACAGCCGCGAAGAGTTAGTGTGCAACCCGGAGATGATGTTGTGCAGTTTTTTTATGGTGGTCTGCAGTGCGCTGAGGGTCTGGCCGGTTTCATCCCTGCCATAGGCGTTCACCTGGATGCTGAGATCACCCGATGCCAGTGCATCGATGGCCTTGGCGGTGTGGAGCAGCGGCCGGGTGAGCAGATTGGCGGCGATAATGCTGATCAATAGGCCGATGCCAAAGGCAATCGCAAGTCCGATCCCGATACTGATCAGGATGGTGCGGCTCGCGGTGATGCTCTGTTGCATACCCTGTAGCAGAGTCTCGCGTTCTGTTGTCACCAGTTCGTCCGACAGACCGGCGATCTTCTTTATCGAGGCCTGGACCGACTGCATCTTGCCAAAGGCCTCCTGGTCCTTGTTGGCTTTACCTAACTTGATGATCTGGATTTCTACCGGGCGGATACTCTTGAGTTCTGCGGCAAGCTCGCTCACCTTTGGCTGATCAGGCAGCTTCTGCTCCAGCAGCTGGATGTTCTCATCGAGGATGGCGGCAGCGCGGATCATGCCGATGGCGTTTTTACGGATTTGCCCCGCCTCTTCGGCTGCAATCAGCTCCGCCTTGGCGCGCGCCATATCCAAGACTGCGTTACGGGCGTTGGTTGCCGCGTCAAGCCGCTCTAGTGCCAGGCTGACCGTGCTCTGGGTGGCGTGGTTTTGTCGATCAATGAGGAATCCGGCGATCAATGCGGTAACACCGAAGATAACGATGAATGACATAATCAGGCCGATGATCTTTGCCTTCCAGGGGATGTTTGAAAGCAATTTATCGAGTGAATTCATCGCAAGAAACCTCAGGGATTCTGGTCGCTAAAACAGGAATCGGCTTACTTGGTTAGAACTTTAGATTCTACTGTGGAGCCGCTGATCAACGATTTTGCGCAGGAAATGAGAGGGATAAGGGGTAGAAATTCAGACTGCGATCTTGCGGAAGCAGGCAGGATAGATGATCTCTGCGGTTGAATCGCTCGCAGTGCTGTGAGGTTCCTGGCAGGGATGCGTCACCTTTTCGATAGAGATGATCTCAACCGGAAAGGGGTTGGCGCTAAAAGCGCTCTGCAGCGAGGTATCCTGGAGGCTGTCGAGCACATCCCGCATGATCAGTTCCAGCGCCTGATCACTGAGAGGGGGATCAAACTCATTGTTTCGCGCCATGATAAAGCCCGCTGGTTACTGGTTGCTTGAGTTAACTCCGGTAACGGTATCGGGCGGGAATTCTTGAGCCGGGCAGGGTTGGCTCGGGAAGTGGGTTAACACGCTTGCCGAAGTGTGGCGGCTGCGGCGTGGTGGTAGATCAGGCGTTCAGCTTGTCATCCAGATGGGGGCGGATCTTGCGCAGCATAGCGTTATGCACCTTGATGCCGCCGGCGATCACGTTGCCGGTTTCGAGGTAGCGCTCACCGCCGCCGATGTCGGTGACCATGCCGCCGGCCTCGCGCACCAGCAGGGCGCCGGCGGCAAAATCCCATTCGGAGAGCCCCAGCTCCCAGAAGCCGTCGAGCCGGCCTGCCGCCACATAGGCAAAATCGAGCGCGGCTGAGCCGGGGCGGCGCACGCCGGCGGTCTCTTCGATCAGCTCATTGAGCATCCCCATGTACTGATCGCGGAAGCGGAAGTCCCGATAGGGCAGGCCGGTGCCGAGTAGTGCGCCCTTCAGTCCTTTGCGGTTGCTGACCCGCAGCTTGCGATCATTGAGCAGTGCGCCGGAACCGCGACTAGTGGTGAACATCTCGTCGCGGAGTGGGTCGTAGACCACGCCCAGTTCCAGCCGCCCCTTGTGCTTCATCGCGATGGAGATGGCGAACTGGGGGAAGCCGTGGAGATAGTTTGTGGTGCCATCCAGCGGGTCGATCACCCACTGGTAGTCATCGCCGGCGTGCGTGCCGCTCTCCTCGGCGAGGATCGCGTGGTTGGGATATTTTTCCCGCAGCACCTCGATGATCACCTGTTCCGCGTTGCGGTCGACCTCGGAGACAAACTCGTTGCGCCCTTTCTCGGAGATGTTTAGGACATCGGCCCGCTCGTAGTAGCGGAGCAGGACCTTGGATGCCTCACGGGCGGCGCGTACAGCTATGGTTACCATCGGATTCATGGGCGGCGAGGATACAGCAAGCGTGCTGGAGGATAAAGAGCGAGTGCCTTCAAGTTGGCGGCGATAGCCGGCTTTGGTAGGCTGCCGTGCCATGTTGAAAAATATTCGCATTGTGCTGGTCGAGACCAGCCATCCGGGCAATATCGGTGCGGTGGCCAGGGCAATGAAAAATATGTGCCTGAGCCGCCTCTGCCTGGTGGCGCCAAAACGTTATCCGAGCGAAGAGGCGGTGGCGCGTGCCTCTGGCGCTCAGGATCTGCTCGATGCGGCGGAGATCTTCGATGACCTGGATTCGGCTCTGCAGGGTTGTCGGCTGGTGATCGGCACCAGCGCCCGGGAACGCTCAGTCGCCTGGGCGGTGTTGAACCCCCGCGAGTGCGGTGGCCAGGTGATCGAAGAGGCGGCGGTGGGTGAGGTGGCGCTGGTGTTTGGTCGCGAGAACTCCGGCCTGAGCAATGAGGAGCTGGATCGCTGCAATCTGTTGGTGCATATCCCAACCAATAGCGACTACAGCTCCCTCAACCTGGGCGCCGCGGTACAGCTGCTCGCCTATGAGGTCTATCTCGCCTCGCTGGAGGAGGCGGATAAGCCGCTGCGTGCCCCCAGAGAGGTGGCCAGCGCCGAGATGCTGGAGGGCTTTCACACCCATCTCGCCCAGGCATTGGAGGATATCGGCTTCGCTGACCCGCGCCAGTCCGACAAACTGCTGCGCCGCCTGCGCGCGTTGTTCCATCGCGCCCGCCCTGACCGGGATGAGATCAATATTCTGCGTGGCATCCTCAGCGCCGCCCAGGGGCGCAAATCAATGCGCCGCTGAGGCTCCTAGGCCCAGATTCATTTAACGGCTTCTTAGAGTCCGAGCCTGTCGCAGAGCCTCAGGGTCGGTTCCGACTGGTTCATAGTATAGAAGTGGAGCCCTGGTGCGCCGCCCTCCAGCAGACGGCGGCAGAGTTCCGTGACCACCTCGAGACCGAAGGCGCGGATGCTCTCCAGGTCATCGCCAAAACCCTCTAGCCGTTTGCGAATCCAGCGTGGGATCTCGGTGCCGCAGGCATCGGAGAAACGCACCAGACTGCTGTAGTTGGTGATCGGCATGATGCCGGGGATGATCGGGATCTCAACACCTAGTCGGCTGCATTCGTCCACGAAGCGGAAGTAGGCGTCCGGGTTGTAGAAATACTGGGTGATGGCGCTATCGGCGCCGGCATCCACCTTGCGTTTAAAGTTGGCCAGATCGGTCTCCGGGTTGGGTGCCTGAGGATGAAACTCGGGGTAGGCCGCCACCTCGATGCGGAATTGATCGCCGAAACGCTCGCGGATCAGGCTGACCAGTTCGTTGGCGTAGTTGAGCTCCCCCAAGGCGCCAAGACCGGCGCCGGAGGGTAGGTCGCCGCGTAGCGCGACGATGCGGTTTACCCCCTGATCCCGGTAGTGCTGCAGGATCGCCACCGTCTCCTCGACGCTGGCGCCGATGCAGGAGAGGTGGGGGGCGGTCTCTATGCCCTGTTCGCGCAGCCAGTCGACGCTGGCAAAGGTACGCTCCTGGGTGGAACCGCCGGCCCCGTAGGTGACCGAGAAGTACTCAGGTTTGGCCTGGTTGAGCTGGCTGATAGTGCGCTTGAGGTTTTCGAAACCCTGCCCCGTCTTGGGCGGGAAGAGTTCGAAGCTAATCGATGGCGCTGTTTTTGTCTGGGATGTCATCGATGACTCCTGCCAAACGGCGACGTCCCGGCCCGCTCCCACCGCTGTAAAACGGGGTGAGGTGGTCCGGGCCGTCGCCTATCGGATTGAAGGATCAGTAGCGGTAGTGATCGGCCTTGTAGGGACCTTCCACGGGAACGCCGATGTAGTCGGCCTGCTCCTGGGTCAGCACGGTCAGCTTGGCGCCGATCTTATCCAGATGCAGACGGGCCACCTCTTCGTCCAGCTTCTTCGGCAGGATGTAGACGCCGATCGGGTACTCTTCGGGCTTGGTGAACAGCTCGATCTGCGCCAGCACTTGGTTGGTGAAGGAGTTGGACATGACAAAGCTGGGGTGGCCGGTGGCGCAGCCCAGGTTCACCAGACGGCCCTCGGCCAGCATGATAATGCGTTTACCGTCAGGGAAGATGATGTGGTCGACCTGCGGCTTAATGTTCTCCCACTCATACTTCTGTACGCCGGCGATGTCGATCTCATTGTCGAAGTGGCCGATGTTGCAGACGATGGCCTGATCTTTCATGGCGGCCATATGGTCGTGGGTGATGATGTCCTTGTTG
>NZ_AFOC01000060.1:0-22925 GCF_000224455.1 endosymbiont of Riftia pachyptila (vent Ph05) | reverse complement strand
AGGAGCTGCGCTCATCCCGCCATCAGGCCCTCGCCATGCACGCCACTCTGGCCAACGAGGCCCTGCCGGTGATCTCCACCTCAGTGGCGCTAATTGCCGGCTTCCTGGTCTTTACCCTGTCTGATTTTCAGCCCATCGCGCTCTTCGGGCTGTTGAGCGCACTGGTCATCGCCACCGCTCTGATCGCCGATTTCGTCATCACGCCACTGGTGATCTCTTCCCTGCGACTGGTCAGCCTGTGGGATCTGCTCTCAGCTCAACTGCGTCAGGAGGTCATCCCGCAGAGTGTACTGTTCCGGGAGATGCGGCCCTGGCAGATCCGTCGCTTCATCCTCGCCAGCACCGTGACTGAGTACGCTGCAGGAGAGCAGGTGTTCAAACCCGGCGACAAAAGCCATGCCATGTATCTGGTGATGCAGGGTGCGGTGGAGGTGAGCATGCCGGGCAGAGAGAACTCGGAGAAGAGACTGGTCGTCAACCGTTTTGCCCCCGGCAAATTATTCGGTGATATCGCCCTGCTCGCCAACGAACCGCGCAAAACCCAGGCGGTGGCTCTGGAGAAGAGCAGCCTGCTAGTGCTCAGCAGAGACAGCCTCCGCAGTGTCACCCTACTCCATCCGTTTATAGGCAGCCGCCTCTTCTACAACCTCGCTACCGATGTCAGCTGCCGCTGGGTCACATTCATCGACAAGATCAATCCACCAACACCCACTGACACGGCCCCAGCAAAGCGAGGGGATAGAAATGTTGCTGGCCCGGAACACGAGAGGCAGAATGGAATCCAATAAGGTGATTCGATGAAACAGTCTCTAAACCAACAACCCAATAACGCACGTGCAATGCGTCATCCACTCTGCTGGCTCCTCCTTCTGATGGCCATCTCTGCCGCTTCCGAGGCCGGCCATGCCGATCTCTACTTCAGTGCACCCTACAGCGGTCAAAAGGTCACCGAATATGAAGTCAACCTGCCGATCAGCCGGCATATTAAAAAGCCGTTCCGTATCCCTGCCGACTGTGCTGCGGCACAGGCTGCCTTCCGACAGGGAGCCCAACAGTGGTGTAATCGCGTGGAGCGCACTATCTGGAGCAAGGTGCAACAGGATTGTGACTATGTGAATTTTCTGTACCGGTTTAATGGACCACCAACCCATGACTTTGTCAGTGGTTATGATTTCATGAATGCCAAACTGCACGATCTGCCCATTCAGGTCGATTGTAATCCAGAGAGTGACTCAGGCAACTGCCGTCCCCTACCGCCCGGTGTACCCGACCTAACCCGTATTCTGACCAGAGTCGAGCCCAGCAGTGAGAAACCGGCGAACGATCTCCAGGCCTGCCGCATTAAAAACGGCCTTTTCCGTGGTCGCATCGACTTCAAATCGACAGGTCTCGACTGCGAGACCGATCCCTTGGCCACCGGTTTTCGGGTGATTGCCATCGACTATGCCGATGTGAATGGCGATGGTTATCAGGATGTCACCCTGCGGTTGCTGCCCCTAGGACGGGGCGGTAGACGCGGCCCTCTGATCCTGCCATTAACCCGCAAACAGGCAGATGGACCTTTTACCATTCCACAGAACCTGCCCGGCCCCGTGCCCAGACCCTGATGTAATAATACGATAGGGGTTAGGGAGCCTCCCCGACCTCCAAACCGTGTGTACGGTTTTCCCGCGCACGGCTCTCCAGTCGGGCGTTGCCTCGTCGTGACTGGCTCGCCAATATCCAGGCTCCTGATAAGGTGCAAGATCCCGCATTAACGAAGAATACATTTGGCCAGCGATGATGGTCGAAGCGTTAGTCCTTGAGCTGTCAAAGCCCCGTGGACCGCGGCCCTCGGCCATAAATATCCACGATAACAGCGCCCTCGCTTTCAAGTAGGCCCTCGCCGAAGACGACGACACTGCAGACGGCGGCAACGGCGAGACCGCCGACAACCGCTACCGTCCATCTGGCAGTGGAGTTCTGAGCCAACCTAGGGAAGCTGGGCCACAGCCGATATCCACCCCCACCGCAGCGGGGATGATCGCCCCCTTGTGGGGATCACCGCACCCACCGTGGCACCAATGCCCAGGAACTCATCCGGCATCCCCACCACATGGTGGTGCACGAGGTCGAGTCTAGCGATGTTGCCCAGTTGCTGCAGCGCGGTGGGCTCCAGCTCATCGGTGTAGATCCGCAGCGGCACCCGTCCCTGATCAAGGATCATCTTCACTGGCATAACGTCTTCTTGCCCACCAACAAGAGAGTGAGAGTGGTTCACTTGTAAATACGAACGATTTGCAATAACATTTACATCAAGGTCTATTTTTAGGTCACTTGGTGAGATCAACAATGTACGCCAAAACAACCAGCAAGAGCAGCCACCCTGCAACACCTGCCACCTTAGCCCACGCCTGGCTACTCCACCGCCAGGCAAAACAGCACACAGAGAACCATAGAACAAGACGTTGGCGGCTAATGCGCGAGGCCCTGTTGCGCTAGCCGGATAGCATCGGGGCAATCTGGCACCAACCTCTGCTGGGCAGACGGCCTCATCGAACACCGTCTGCCCAATCAGCCACTCTCACATCCCTGCACATCCATTCGAGACGATCATGAAATATCTGCACCAACCGATGCTACTGCTGCTCGCCACCCTGATGCTGCTGCCTGCCGCCCAGGCCGACGATGAGATCGTCGTCTACTCGGCCCGCAAGGAGCATTTGATCAAGCCGCTGTTCGACGCCTACACGCAAAAGAGCGGAGTAAAGATCCGTTACATCACCGACAAAGCCGGACCGCTGCTGGCACGGCTAAAGGCGGAGGGGGCCAACACCCCGGCGGATCTGCTGATCACGGTGGATGCGGGCAATCTCTGGCAGGCGGCCGAACAGGGTGTGCTGTCCCCTATCGACTCACAGAGCCTCAGCGCCAACGTGCCGGAGCATCTGCGCGCCCCCGACAACAGCTGGTTCGGCCTCTCGGTGCGCGCCCGCACCATCGTCTACAGCAGCGAGCGGATACAGCCGGGAGAGCTAAGCAGCTATGCGGCGCTAGCCGATCCCAAATGGAAGGGCCGCCTCTGTCTGCGCACCTCGAAGAAAGTCTACAATCAGTCGCTGGTGGCGATGATGATCGCCCGCCTGGGGGAGGAGAAAACGCAGCAGATCGTCACGGGCTGGGTCGCCAACCTGGTCGCGCCGCCCTTCTCCAGCGACACCAAGACGATGCAGGCAATCCTCGCCGGCCAGTGTGACCTGGGCATAGTCAACACCTATTATTTTGGCCGGCTGCAGAAAAAAGATCCATCGATCAAGCTGGCACTGTTCTGGCCCAACCAGCAGAGTAGCGGCGTACACATCAACGTCTCCGGCGCCGGCATCACCCTTCATGCCAAGCACCGCGACGCAGCGGTGAAGCTGCTGGAGTGGCTCGCCTCCCCCGAAGCCCAGGCCCGATTTGCGGCCCTGAATATGGAGTACCCGGTCAATCCGGCGGTCCAGCCCGATCCGGTGGTGACCACCTGGGGCGAGTTCAAGGGCGACCCGCTCAACGTTGCTGAGGCAGGAAGGTTGCAGGTCAAGGCGGTGATGCTGATGGACCGGGCCGGCTACCGCTGAGCCATGTCCACCGCTCCCTCTCATTTTCAGTCAACGCATGCGGCCCGGCTGTCTGATTCAGGAGTACGGCTACCAGGCTGGCAGCTGGGCAGCCTGGCGCTCGCGGCACTGATCGCAGTACCGCTGCTGCTGATCTTCTCCGGCTGGTTGCAGGGGGAGAACGCGGTCTGGCACCACCTTGCTGAGACGGTGCTGGCGGAACTGGTGTACAACACCCTGGTCCTGCTCGCTGGCGTCACAGTCGGAGTGCTGCTGCTCGGCGTCGGGCTGGCTTGGCTCACCAGCCTCTGTGAGTTCCCTGGACGGCGATTCTTCGACTGGGCGCTAATGCTGCCGCTGGCGGTACCCGCCTATGTGCTGGCGTTCGTGGTGTTGGGGCTGTTCGACTTCACCGGCCCCCTGCAGGGGCTGCTGCGGGAGCTATTCGGCCGAGGCGGCTTCTGGTTTCCTGAGGTGCGCTCCAGCGGCGGGGTGACCCTGGTGTTGGTACTGGTGCTCTATCCCTATGTCTACATGCTGGCCCGCTCCGCCTTTCTCACCCAGGGGCGCGGCACCCTGGAGGCGGCGCACAGCCTCGGTCTGACACCACGGGCTGCATTTTTTCACGTGGCCCTGCCGATGGCCCGCCCCGCCATCGTCGTCGGTACCTCACTGGCGTTGATGGAGACCCTGGCCGATTTCGGCACGGTATCGGTGTTTAACTACGACACCTTCACCACCGCCATCTACAAGGCCTGGTTCGGCCTGTTCAACTTACAGGCCGCCTCCCAGCTCGCCTCGCTGCTGTTGCTGTTTGTCGCCCTGGCGCTGGTCGCAGAGCGCCGCCTGCGCGGCCGCGCCCGCTACCACGAGACCAGTCGCGGCGCCCCGCCACAGCGCTTCCGCCTGCAGGGCTGGCGGGGCGGTGTAGCTAGTTCAGCAGCGGGACTGGTGTTCAGTCTCGCCTTTCTGCTGCCGCTGATCCAGCTGCTGATCTGGGCCTGGCAGGTGGTGCAGCAGGATCTCGACCCCCGTTATTTCGAGCTGCTCACCCACACTCTGGCACTGGGCGGCATCTCCGCACTGATCACCATCATCGCGGCACTATTGCTCGGCTGTGCACGGCGCTTTCACGACAACCGACTCACCGCCAGCTCGGCGCGCATCGCCACCCTCGGCTACGCCCTGCCCGGCTCAGTGCTGGCGGTGGGCATCATGCTGACCTTTAGCAGCCTGGATAATCTGATCAACGCGATCTGGCGCATCTTCGATAACACCCCCCCTGGGCAGATCTTCGGCGGCAGCCTGCTGGCGCTGCTTAGCGCCTATCTGACCCGTTTTCTGGCAGTCGCCCACGGCCCCATCGAGAGTGGCCTAGGGCACATCCGACCGAGTCTCTCCGATGCCGCCCACAACCTCGGCTGTCGTGCACTCGGGGTGGTGCGCCGGGTCTACCTGCCACTGTTACGCCCCGGCCTGCTCACCGCACTGCTGCTGGTACTGGTGGATGTAATGAAGGAGATGCCCGCCACCCTACTGCTGCGCCCCTACGGCTGGGACACCCTGGCAGTACGCATCTACGAGATGACATCCGAAGGCGAGTGGGAACGTGCTGCGCTGCCGGCGGTAACCCTGGTGTTGGCCGGGCTGCTGCCGGTGATCCTGCTAGTACGCAGCTCCAGCCATCCCCATTCAGCCCAACCACACTGACCTTTTGCCATGACACAACTGCTGGAAATCGAAGGTCTTCACTGCCGCTACGCTGATCAGGATGTGGTCGCTGATCTATCACTCAACATCAGCCCCGGCATGCTGAGCTGTCTGCTCGGCCCCAGTGGCTGCGGCAAGACCACGGTGCTGCGCGCCATCGCCGGTTTCGAGTCGATCAAGCAGGGCGAGATACGCCTCAACGGTCAGATCGTCTCAAGCCCTGGTTACACGCTGCCGCCGGAGCGGCGCGGGCTCGGCATGGTGTTTCAGGACTACGCACTTTTCCCCCACTCAGCGTGGCCAACAATATCGACTTCGGCCTGCAGCGCATCAGCCGCTTTGAGCGCCGGCGCAAGGTGGAGCAGATGCTGGAGCTGGTGGGGTTAGAGGGCTACGGCCAACGTTTTTCCCATGAGCTATCGGGGGGCCAGCAGCAGCGCGTTGCAGTGGCCCGGGCGATGGCCCCAGAGCCGCCGTTGCTGCTGCTCGACGAGCCTTTCTCCAATCTCGATGTGGAGCTGCGCGAACGACTTGCCGCTGATGTGCGGGATATCCTCAAGGCCCGTGGCACCGCCGCCATCTTCGTCACCCATGACCAGCATGAGGCGTTTGTGATGGGCGAGCAGGTGGGAGTGATGCAGGCGGGCAAGATCCTGCAGTGGGACAGCCCGTTCAATCTCTACCACGAACCGGCGGACCGTTTTGTCGCCGACTTCATCGGCGAGGGGCGTTTCCTCAAAGGCCGGCTGAGCGCACCCGATCGAGTTGAGACCCCACTCGGCGAGATCCAGGGCAATCGCGCCTACGGCTGGCCCAGGGGCGCCGCGGTGGAGGTGCTGCTACGCCCGGATGATATCACCCTAGCCCCGGGCGCCGGCCTTGAGTGCCGCATCATCGAGCGCGCCTTTCGCGGCGCCCAAACGCTCTATACCCTGGCGCTGCCGGAGGGGGGTGAGCTGCTTTCGCTACTACCGAGCCACAACGACTATCGGGTGGGCGAGCGAACCGGGGTGAAGATCCAGGTGGAGCACTTGATCCTGTTCCGTCAGGGGCCGCAGTAAGATAGCCCACGCAAGAGGGGACCATCGCCGATAAAGGTCGCCCCACCGTCGAGGCTACAGGGGGTTAGCGATTGCAAACCCGCACAACGATATCGACAGCTTTCACTTTGGTCCCCTCCGGCAGAATGCCTTCTGGAAGATTCAGTAGCTGATCGCCTGGGATATCGCTCAGCTCACCGGTATCGATATTGAAAAAGTGGTGATGAGGCTGGGTATTGCTGTCGTAGAAGGTACGTGCCGGATCGGCAACCAGCTCCCGTAGCAGCCCTTTCGAGACAAACAGCGCGAGGGTGTTATAGACAGTCGCCTTGGAGACCCGCCTGAAACGCTGACTGACCCGCTCATGGATCTGCTCAGCCGTTAGATGTTGCTTGCGGGCAAACAACAGCTCGCCGATGCTGACCCGCTGAGGCGTCGGATAGATACCACTCGAACGCAGCATCGACTCAACATCTACTGCTGGTTCCATATCGTCAGCTCTGCGCAAGGCTTCATTCATGGCGACCAGTATAATTCACCTTGTCGCGTCAAATCCAAATGTTTTTGTCAACTATTCTCCCAGCATCGGCACGGCACAACTTTGATTCCCTTTCTGCCCACTACTCCGGTTGCAAAAGATCTTCAGAAAACCACTGCACCGGCCACCACAAATATGCAGTAGAGCGCTGCATCTGCCCCAGCAAGATTTTCCGCTGATCACCTTTCCCCTCAGAGCTGAATTCAGCACCGATACAGGGGATTGCACTGGGCATTACCCCCCATGTGGGTAACGATGCATTTTCGGCAGAATCCACTAGGATGAAGTGGGGGGCAGAAGGGGACCTGCGCGACTCCTGAACCGAAGCACAACCCGCGCATCGGCGTTTAGCGACCTCAGATAATTCCAAAGGCAGGTCTCCAATACTTATTGCTGGAAGGATTCAAAGAGGGTATTGGAATTAGTACAAATGAAAAGGACCAGCCGCCACCTTCCGAACCAGCAGCCCCCCAGAGCAGCCCGTCTCCATAGCACCTTGATCTTGGCGCCGGGCCAAACACTCATCTCAGCCTCACTGCATAGAGAAGCCGGAGTTGCTGAAAAATCGTTACAAGCTAGACCTTCCAGGGGTGTGCTAGAGACCGGGGGGACGCCTCTCCTGCAGAAAGCAGAAGCACCCCATGCATCAAGTTGAAACCGTCAGACAGGGCATGGGCAACCCACGCAATAACTTCACATTCTCCCAATTGCCGATCTGGCGGCAGATCCTGCTGTTGCTTGGAGGGAGCATATTGCTGGTCGGGTATGCCGTCGGCATAGTGTTCGAGCAACTGGAGACAGATTATCTCAGGCAAAATCTGGAAGAACAGAATCACAGAATCCTGAGCGTCCTCTCAGCCACCAGTATCGATGCGGTAATCAGCGAAGATCAGGCGCGACTCGAGACCATCATCACCCAGTTGGCAACCCTGGACCCAAACATCCTCTCCCTGACAATGGAGAATGAGCGAAGAGAAACTCTCGCCCACTGGCAGCGAATCAGCGATACCGGCGCTATGACTCACCTCGCCTTTGCCGAGGATATCCTGTTCGACGGCGAACACTTCGGACGCATCTTCATCGACTGGAACATCCAACCACTACAACAACAGATCGACCTGCATGTTCTCAGCATGCGCCTCTTCAGTACCGCAGTGTTGATTGCGCTAACCGGCCTGATCCTCTTCTGGATCTATCTGCTGATCTCCAAACCAATCAACACCCTGAACAAACGACTCCACATGATCGCTCAAGGCGATCTCACCAGTGAGGTTCACATCTCCAGCGGCAAGGAATTGATCCGGCTCGCCGACTCGGTCAATACTCTGAGCCGAATCCTGAGGATCAACGAGAGCCGGAAAAAGGAGATCCGCCAACTCGCCTTCTTCGATAAAACCACCGGCCTCGCCAGCCGGGCGCACTTTCTGCAGCGCTTCAGCGACACCCTCAAGGCGGCAACCCGGCGTGACGAACAGCTGGCGCTGATTTTCCTCGATCTGGACGGTTTCAAGGATATCAACGACAGCATGGGGCATGAGACGGGAGACCAACTCCTCGCCATTATCGGCCAACGCCTCGAAAAACCGCTGCGCGATGTCGATTTCGCGGCCCGCTTTGGCGGCGACGAGTTCTGCATCATCGTCGACAATATTACTGATGAGTTCGACGCCGCCGAGGTGGCCGACCGCTGTCTAAAAGAGATCCATCAGCCGGTCGAACTCGGCACCCAGACAGTGCGCCCGATGGCAAGCTTGGGCATTGCACTGTTTCCCAAGGATGGCAACGACATGCAGCAACTGCTCAAAGCGGCAGACAGCGCCATGTACGCCGCCAAGGAAGCGGGCAAACACCGCTATGCCTTCTATATCCCCGAATTGACCACTCAGGCCAGCCAACGCCTCGCCCTTGAGCAGCAGTTACGGGTAGCGGTCGACAACAATGACTTCACACTCCACTATCAGCCACAGATATCCCTGAGCAGCGGCAAAGTCACCGGCGTTGAAGCCCTAATCCGCTGGCACCACACCGAACTTGGTGATATCCCTCCGAGCGAATTCATCAACCTCGCCGAGCGGATCGGCCTGATCCAGGAGATCGGTGAATGGGTTCTAGAAACCGCCTGCCGTCAGGCCGCCAGCTGGCATCACAATGCGCTCGATCAGCTCCAGGTTGCGGTCAACATCTCCGCCATCCACTTTACTGATCTCGACTTCGTGAATACGGTCACGCGGGTGCTTGACACCACCGGCATTGATCCGAAGCGATTGGAGATCGAGGTCACCGAAAGTGTTATACAGCTGGGTGACAACTATTCCACCACTTGCCAGCAGTTGGATGCACTCGGGATAAAGGTAGCGGTTGATGACTTTGGCACCGGCTACTCTTCCCTCGCGGTATTGAAACAGCTGCCGATCGACACCCTCAAGGTGGACCGGCTGTTTATCAAGGATCTGCAACACGAGGCAAAATCCACTGTGCTCGTCGGCACCATTATTGGCATGGCCCAAGCACTGGGTTACAAGGTGGTTGCCGAAGGAGCCGAAACACTCGAACAGATTCAGATCTTGCGGGGGCTGGGATGTCACCAAGTCCAAGGCTACTATTTCAGCCCGCCAGTACCAGCCGATCAGATCCCCTCACTGGTCAGCAAAGTACATTTTTAGCAGGCTGATAGCTCCACATCACAGCAAACGACCGGCTACACATGGAATGTAACAACGCTACCCTGAACCAACACCTGAGTGGAAACACCAGACTTCCGGTATTACCCCCCGGGGTCTCCTATCTGCTAAAGGTGGTCATGGATGACGAGATTGGATTTCACGAATTGGCCCATGAGATTGAGCGCTTCCCCACTATCACCGCTCGACTGATCTCCCTCGCCAACTCCGCCTGGGCATCCCCCCGCAGCCCGGTCACCAACCTAAATCAGGCCTGTGTGCAGCTTGGACTACAGGTAGTACGGAGCCTGAGCATCGCGCTCGCTATCTCATCACCCTTCAACCCGTCACGCTGTCCGGCATTCCACGCCGAACGATTCTGGTGCACCTGCATGCTGGTTGGCGAAGGGGCCGGCAGACTCAGCGAACAGGCCGGAGCGCGACTCGAATGCGATCCACAGACAGCGCGTACCGCCGGACTGCTGCACAGCCTGGGCCTATTGTGGCTCGCCGACAATATACCGGAAGAAACCGCACAGGCGCTCAGCCTCGACGAAGCAGATCCAACATCCTGCGTTCGCCAAGCCCTCAGACAAACAGTTGGCGATGACTACTGTAGCGTCGGCGGATGCTTGGGCCAGGCCTGGGCTCTACCCGATGTTCTGACAAATGCCATGAGATACCACTGCGACAAGAGTTACCACGGCACATCATGGCAGACCGCAGCACTGGTTGGCAGCGCCGCCAATATGGTTTCCAGACTCTATCGAGGTGAGGATTTTCAAGCAGAAGACCCCAGATTGAAAAAACTTGAATTCGCCGAATCCGAGTTGGAGAGCGTGTTTCAAAAACTTGCCGATCAGTTCGAACGAACCCAAGAATTGGCTAAGGCGCTTTTCCAGAACAATTAAGGAGCCGCTGAACGAAGCGGGACGAACAGAATTTCGAGAGCAAATTCTCTGCTACAAGCCGAAAGTTCCAGATGGCTCTTCCCCTAATTTGGTGGGCAACTCCTACAGCTCAACCCGATTCAGTCCTCCCAGATGGCAGCAGGTGAGCGTAGCGAAGTGCTGCTTATTATGGAATCCTCTGCTCCGTACCCTGACCACTTTGATGCGACGATTGTCCCCTTCGGCGAGGCCATTGCAAGGGAGCTGATGGTGAGGGACCTTGTCTCTGCAGCTCCAGGTGAGACACTGGATAATGTGCTGCATCGTATGATGGAGTTTGAAGTAGAGTAGATGCCCTTGATCGATGATACGCACAAAATAATTGTGCAATATTAATCTGACCGATGCGCTTCGTGCAGCGCAACAATGCGACCTCCAAATTACCTACCGAGCATTCATTCAAAGGATCATTCATGCCCAGTTCCCCCATAGACGACATCCTCCACCGTCTGCATACCCTGCAGGCGGAATTGGAACGTGAGATCGACCAACTACTGGACGAAAAACGCCGGCTCTTCCACTACACCCTGGAACAAGGCAGGGTCCGATTTGAACAGGGCATGCGGGCGTTGCAACGCCATCAGAAAGTGGGGATTTGGACCTATCTTCGTACGGCCCGGCTTGGACATCTGCTCACTGCACCTGTTATCTATGGTGTGTTCATCCCTTTCGTATTGCTGGACATCATAGCTACGCTCTACCAGCATATCTGTTTCCGCGTGTACGGCATTCCGCGCGTAGTGCGCAGGGATTACCTGGTCATTGACCGGCAGCACCTGGCTTATCTCAACGCCATCCAAAAGCTTAACTGCATCTACTGTGGTTACGGCAGCGGCTTGATCGAGTATGTCCGTGAGATTGCCGCCAGAACTGAACAATACTGGTGCCCCATCAAACATGCACGACGCACTCCAGACCCCCATCGATTGGTTGAGCGATTTGTGGACTATGGGGATGCTGACGCCTATACGGCTAGGCTGAAGGCCCTGCGACAGGAGATCGCCACTTTGGAGAAAACCGCGTCTCCCACCTCACAAAACGGAGAAGATAGATAAATCGGGTCAACCTGCCAGCCGGCTTCCAGAACCTCACCGCCTGCCAATACTACAACCGCTCCCTCTCCCAGGGAGCGTCAGGGCCCATCGATTAAGGCACGCTGGCCACAAGGACAATTTCCTGCTATTGCCGGGTCAAGGTCACACCGGCGCCAACCAACTCTTCTTTCATTACCGGTTGATCGCCGCGCGATGGGAGCAGACCATATGAAAAGGATCTTTCATGAATACAATCCCCCAGAAACATTAATGCCACAAACCTGTTACATGCCATCGCGGCCTTCGGCTCACTAAATAAACTGGAGCATCGTCTTGTAAGAAGCCACGCTCACGCCTGATAAAGGATAAAGGTTCCGCAATGGGTGGCTTGAGTGCCATCAACGGCGCACCCGCTCTTTAGTCGGCGGGTGGGTCCGCAGCAGTGAAGGCTCCGGGATGCGCCGTCCGGGCAGAAAAAGTCGTTCAAGCAAAGAACCGGAGCGCTGTTCGATCTTGACCAGGGCATTGGCCAGCCCTTCTGGATCACCCGTGAGACGGGCTGCGCTGAGATCCGCCTCATATTCCCGGGTACGAGAGAGCCCCAACTGGGCCAGCGCGCTCAGATTGGGGGCAAAGATAAGCAGCAGAATAGCGAACCAGTTGATGCTCACATTCGACATCACGATCAGTGGCAGGTTGAGCAGCAGAAGGAACTGACCAAGCAGGGAGAGTAGGCTGGTCAAACGGCTGAACAGATCGGCCATCCCCATCACCCACATGTCGTTATTGCGAATATGGCTCACTTCATGTGCCAATACTCCGACTGTCTCCCGTGTATCCAGTGAACGCAACAGGCCATCAGTCACCGCGATTACCGCTTCGTTCCGGCTTCCCACCGTAAAGGCATTGACCATAGGGCTAGGGACATAGAAAAGCTCAGGAACCCTGTGGAGCCCTGCTCTGTGGGCCAGCTCCCTCAAAGTTGAATCAAGTGTTGGCGCCTTAACTGACGTCAGACGAGTAGCCCGGTACATGCGCATGATCAGCCAGGGTGAAGCGACTGGATTGAACAACAACAACACAAAACCCAGTAGCAACAGCCAGAAGATGCCGTCAACTCCCCATAGCACCCAGCCCAGCAGAGACAGAAAGCTCACCATAGCGACAAGCAACAACAAAGATTGAATGCGATTTGCCAATGCGTGTTGATGCCAGATTTGTGAGTCTATGGCCATTAGCAGCCCTGCTCCAGCCAGTGCAGTCGTGCTCGCAAACTGTCAATTTCGTCCATCAGATCCAGCACCAGCGCGGCACCAGCAATATTAATTCCGAGATCCTGCTGGAGACGCCTGACGGTACGCGCCCGATGCAGACAGGGTCCGGAAAAACGCCAGTGGACGGCATCACAACCACTCGGCTCCAGAACGCCCTCATCCACCAGTTCAATGATCCATTCGGCATGCACCATACAGGCACGGCTCAGCTCACCCAGAGTCAGGAAGCTCTCTTCATCCAGCAGAAAACCAGTCAGAATATCTTTGCTCATGCTCAGCTAAACTCCCAATCTGGCGCGTGGGTTGAACGCCAGTTCCTGTTCCATCTTGCGATAAAGGGCTTGTGCGCGCTCCGTATCCCCAGACGGCAACGCAATACGCAAAACGGCATAGAAATCACCAGGATTCTTTCCGGGGATACCCCGTCCTTTCAGCCGCAGCTTGCGCCCCGAGGTGGAGCCGGCAGGTATCTTCAGATCGATAATCCCCGCTGGAGTCGGGGTTTTGACTTTGGCCCCAAGCGCCGCCTCCCAGGGGGCTACCGGCAGTTCCAGATAGAGATCCCGTCCTTCAACGCGGTAGAAGGGGTGCGGCCTAAATTCCACCTCCAGATAGAGATCGCCAGCACCTCCACCCTCCACACCGGGAGAACCCTGTCCCACCAGCCTGATCTGCTGTCCCTGTTTGACCCCTTTGGGGATTCTCACGTTCAACGTGCGCTCATGGGTAATCACATGCCCCTGGGCGTCCAGTTCAGGTGCACGTAGAGTGATCGTACGGGTGGCACCATGGAAGGCATCCTCCAAATCGATCAACACCTTGGCATGATGATCTACGCCTTGAGTGCGGAAATGCGGCCCGGCTCTCCGTGCATCAGCAAAACCACCACTGCCCCCCCTGCCAAAAAGGGTCTCAAAAAAGTCACTGAAGGCCGAGGCGTCCCTCGGCGTGAAGCCGCCACCGCGGAACTCAAACCCTGCATCCCAGTCCGGCGGCGGCCGGAACTCCTGGCCAGCCTTCCAGTTGGCGCCAAGTTGATCGTAAGCCGCCCGCTTCTCCGGATCTTTCAGCACCTCGTAGGCTTCACCCACTTCTTTGAACTTGGTTTCGGCATTCGGCTCCTTACTCACATCCGGATGATATTTACGCGCCAATTTGCGGTAGGCTCGCTTGATTTCATCCTGAGTAGCGCCTTTTTCGACACCCATGATCTTGTAGTAGTCTTTGTATTCCATAGTAGTACTGTTGTCTCTGCCCTAAGCCTCTAATAGAAATCACTCAGGTTGTCATTGCCAGTTCAGCACCACATATTGCTGCATATCACCTCTACGGATGAGCAACAGCACACGCTTGTCACTGCTACCATTTTCCACCGCATGCTTGAACTCGGCAGCGCTTTTCACTGGTTTATGCTCCACCTGCATGATCACCGCACCGGGCTTAATCCCCGCCATGGCGGCAATGGATCCAGGCCTGACTTCCGTCACCACCACACCTTCACCCGCTTTGGCACCAAACTGATCGGCCAACTGAGGCGTTAACGTCTGCACGCTCAGGCCAAGCTCATCAGCACTTTGGGCAGGGCCCTCGGCAATTAGTTTGTCTTTGGCGAGTGTGCCAATGGTTACAGTGATGCCTCGGCGCTTACCGTTACGGACAATGGTTAGTTGTTCACGGCTTCCCGGCGAGGTAAGCGAGACTTGGTTACGGAAACGGCCAACATCGGTCACAGGCTTGCCTTGATATGCGACGATCACATCACCCTGCCGCAAACCTGCCTGAGCGGCCGGGGAGTCTTCTGATACCTGGGCTATCAGAATGCCCACGTTCTGATCAAGGCCGAAAGATTCCGCCAATTCAGGGGTTAGCGCCTGGATAACAATCCCGAGATAACCTCGTGTCACCTCGCCACCATCCATCAATTGATTGGCGATGGCTTTAGCCAGGTTAATGGGTATGGCGAAGCCAACCCCCATATAGCCACCACTACGAGAAAAAATTGCAGTATTAATACCGACAACCTCACCGTCCAGGTTGACCAGTGGGCCTCCGGAGTTACCGGGATTGATGGCCGCATCAGTCTGGATGAAATCCTCATAGTCGTTGATGCCAAGACTGGTGCGTCCCTTGGCGCTGACTACACCCACCGTGAGGGTATGGCTCAGACCAAAGGGATTGCCGATGGCTACCACCCACTCACCGACTTCAAGCTTCGAGGAGTCACCCAACGATAGCGCCGGAAGCCCGCCTGTATTGATCACAAGCACGGCTACGTCGGACTGCGGATCCCTGCCCTCAATCTTGGCATCGAACTCACGCCCATCCTGAAGCTTCACCCGTATCTTATCGGCATCTTCCACCACATGATTGTTAGTCAGGATATAGCTCTGATCGGACAACAGGCCATCTTTGGTTGCGAAGACAAAACCCGAGCCCTGACTGATTGTACGGCGTTCACCTCGCGGCATCTCAGGGCGTGGACTGTGGGGGATTCCTGGAAACCGGTCACCAAAAAATCGCTTGAACAGATCGTCGTTGAATGGCGACGTGTCACCAAAAGGCGAAGGAAACTCGGTGACCGCAGAGCCAGATGCCTTGCCTTCAACCTGGATGAAAACCACCGATGGAGAGACCGTTCGGGCCACCGACGCAAAGGCCTTACCAGTCTCCCGCAGGTTTTCGATACCACCGTCCTGCGCATAAGCTGGCGATACAATGCACAAGAGCAAAACCAGGAGTGGAACGATTCGATTTATCTT
Source organism: endosymbiont of Riftia pachyptila (vent Ph05) (assembly GCF_000224455.1). Lineage (NCBI taxonomy): Bacteria > Pseudomonadati > Pseudomonadota > Gammaproteobacteria > endosymbiont of Riftia pachyptila. The sequence continues at coordinate 7,382 of NZ_AFOC01000060.1, read as the reverse complement.
CATGTCATACTCCTCAGTGACAAGTGTAGAAAGCTGTATTGGCTAAATTCTTGAGGGCGCTATCAGCGCACTTTCACTTTGATTCTTCTACTGCGCCGGGCCGACGATTTCGGCAACTCTACCCGCAGAACGCCGCGCCTGTACCGGGCTGAGGCCTTATCGCTGTCTACTTCATCCGGCAACCATATCGCGCGTTCAAAATGACCATAGGCACACTCGGATATTTGATAGCGCCCCTCAGTGCGTTCACTCTGGAGTTGCTTCTCACCACAGACCACCAGCATGTCATCGACGACATCCAGCCTGAATTCATCCGGCTCCATACCCGGCACCTCCAGACGTACGATCACCCGGTCATCATCATCAAAGACCTCGGCTGCCAATACGCCCCAGCCGGAACTACGGATAGCAATCTCTCCCTCATCTCTGGATCTAAGCTCCCCCTTAGAACCATGTGGCGTGAATCGCGTTATGGCATTTGTCGCGCGACGATAGAGATCACGCCAGCCATCCACCAATGCATCCCATGCGTGATTCATTCCTTCACCAAGTTGCTCTAATGTTGACATCGTCGCCTACTCCAAATTGATATCTTTCCCTTTACTGGTACTGCTAAAGACGTGGGAGTTGATGATCGATTTTTCAAGAGCAACCTCTTCCTCCCCATCCAGTCGAAATCTTGCAGCGACAGAGGTTCATTTCTCTCCTGAGAAGGCGGCTCCCGACCCTATCAAAGTGTAGCTGGAGGTACCGAGCACCGAAACAAAGACCTGGGCACTGCAGTACCTCACCCGTTCCCGATACAGCACGTCAGCCGGTTACCACAATAATTGAAGGGTCACCCCTTTGCGTTTCAGCTTCTGGTGGATACGGAAGTAACCCGACTCGATAAAGCGATTGAATTTAGCTTGGATTGGAAAAAGACGGGCCTCGTTGACACCCTCGGACAGCGACCAGCTGATGCTCTGAGCCGCAGTAAGATTGACGTGCTTGCTGGCTGCACCTTTGGAGAGGCCATAGGCGCAGACGACCTTCTCATGACTGAGTTTGGATGAGTTTCCCGGAGCAGCCCTGGAAATCGAATCAATCGGGATAAGCCTAGAATTTCCGCCGACAAGCGCGACGCAAACCGTCTCTTAATTAGTATGAGTTATCAGGGAGCCGTCTGAGCGGAATGTTACTGGCCGGTTATTTTTTGGCCGGTTGTCTTGGTTGACTGGTCGGGCTTCGGGGCCTTGCAAACCTGCTTCTGTTATTGTTTTTTTTTGTTTTTTGGCGGAGAGGGAGGGATTCGAACCCTCGGTACGCTCTTGGGTTCCCTTGATTTTGCGTGCGTGCTGTTTGGGCCGCTCGGGCACCTCTCCAGAAGGTCTGGTGTCTATTATCCCATTTTGGTGCGGTTCGCTTGTTTTCTTTCGTCCTGTCCGTGTGCGTCATTCTGTGTGCGGCTTTTGCTGTGTTGTGTCACGTTGCTCGTGTCCGTTTGCTCGAGTCGGGTTCGTTCTTGCTGGTGGGGCACCTGTCTTGCTGGGTTGTGGTCACCTGCTTTGGCGTAGTTTTCCTGCTTTTCGGCCTGTGGTCGCTTTGTGCGGGTTTCGCTGTCTTTTTGCTGGCGGGCTTGATTCCTCGCGGCTGGTTCGGTGTCTGTTTTTGGTTTGTTGAGTTGGTCCTCTTTGGTCGGGTGGCTCTTGTGCCTGGTGCGGTGCTTTTTTCTCTCTCTGTGTGGTGGGTTTGTCTGTTGTATTTGCTTTGTTGGTTTGCTTTTCTGGTTGCCGCCTCGCCCCTTTTTTGCTGTCTTGTCTCCGGGCAGGTGGTTCGCTTGTGGTGTGCGCCGGGCTGAGTGGGTTCGGCTATTTTGAGTGACCTGACGGTCGGTTGCCTTGTTTTGCGTGCGCTCTTTTCATGTTGTTGGCCCTGCGTTTGTGTGTTCCTGTTCTTTTTCTTTTCTGTTTTTGGTTTGGTTTGGTTCTTTGGCGCATCATCGACGGCCTGGCTCCGGTTTGCTCCGGCGGCCTCACCATCGCTCCCTGCCGGGAGATCAGGTTGCGTTTTGTCGGCTGTTCGCGTTGTCTGTCCCGTGTGGTGGTTTGGCGTTTTGTTTTGTTGCGGCCACCTTCAGTTGGCTGTGTGGTCGGCGTGCGACTCTGGTTTGTGGGGGCTTCTGGGGCCGCGGCGGCGTTTGCTGGGCTTGGGTAGCACTGTGCCGTAGTCTCCTGGCTCTCGGCCTGGGCGTTGGTGCTTTGGTGCTTGCTTGGGGTGGTGCAGGCTGGTTCGATGGGCTTCATTCTGGCCGGGTCCAACGCGTTGGTCTTCTGGCGCCGGTTGTTGTCCAGTCTTCGTGTCGGCTTCGCTTTGTCATCTCCTCAATGACTTTCCTGTGCTGTGTGTTCCAGGGGTGCTAGTCGCTTCTGCGCTGCTTTCCGCGGGTTCTTCAGGGTGTTGCTGAGGGCGGGCTCCTTTTCCTGGTTGCCTGTGGGGGCTTCTGGTCTTTTCGGGCGGTTTTTGTTTGTCGTGAGATGGGGGTTGAGGGGTTGCGTTTCGGCTCTCTTTGGGAGCTGTGGGGGTTTTTTCCGGTCCGCGGCGGCCTGGTCTGGCTTCTCCTTTTCGCTTTTGGCGGCGGTTGGCTCTTGGGGGTCGCCTTGGGGTCCGATTGGCGCGTCTGGCCCCTGGGTGCGTTGCGTGATGTTGTTGATGAGGCAGGCTTCAGCCGCGTTGCCTTTTGCTGGCCGGGTTTCGCTGGGGCTGGGGATGTTTGGGGGTTTTTTCTGCCTGTCGTTGCTGGCTATGCGGATGCCGGCTGGCTTTGCTATCTCGGGGCGTAGCTGTCTGCTCGTGGCCGGCTTGCTTGTGGGTTTTGGTCCCGTTGGGGGTTGCCTCATTGTGATCGAGCTTTGTGGGGGTTACCGGGTTAGCTGGGGTGCCATCACTGGGCGCGTCGCTGTTCTGATCGTGCTCGGTTGGTAGTCGCGGGTTGTTCAGGGCTGTGCGGTGGGGTTGGATCTTGTGAACTGCGTCGTTTCGGTACGCGTCTACCATGATTTGCTGGAGTTGGGCGCTGTGGAGCCGCTGGAGCCTGGTTTGGAGGTGCGGTTCCCCCTGGCCCTGGTCCTCTCCCCTGAATGGCTCTGGGTTGGCCTTGTCCCGCATCAGTTGCCGCGCCTCCGCCTTTCGCTGGTTTTCTGTTTGCTTTGTCGTCTTGTCTACTTTGTCCTTGTGGTTTGCGTTTTTGCTGATGCCCATGCGCACGGCTTTGTCCTTGGGCGGTGGGGTCGGTCTGGTTCGCGGGTTGGTTTTTCTGGTGCTTGTGTTTGTTGCGCATCCTGGCAGTGTAGCTGTGGTCTGGATTTTTGTTGTTCCTTTTCGGGTTGCCATAGCGGCTCTGGTTTTGGGTGTCCGGATTGTTATCTTTCTCTTCCGCCTGGTGGGTGCGGTGCCCGGGCTTTACGCCTCTAATGTTTTTGTCCTTCTGTGGGGTTCCCTGGGGTGATCGGGTGTTCCCCGTGTTTGGGGGTGGCTGTGCCGGTGCCTTCGGCTGGTGCGGTATCCGCGGTGTGGTGTTGGGGTTTTTGTTGCGTCCGGGTTGGTGGTCGTTGTCGATCGAGTGGGGGTGCTCGGGCTGTTCGTTGGTGTTGCGCACTGGTGGTTCCGGCTTGTGGTTATGGGCCTGCTCGACCGCCAGCTGCATCAGCTTGCCCACACCCTTGGCATCCAACACCTCAAAGGGGTTGTCCTGCAGGATGCCGGCCTGGTTGTACATCGGCAGGAACTTGTTCTCCGCATCCTCGCGGGAGAAGGAGAAGGTGGCCTGGGTCAGATCGTTGGTGCCAAACGAGAAGAACTCCGCCTCCTCGGCCAGGGACTCGGCACGCATGCAGGCGCGCACCACCTCAATCATTGTGCCGAAGCGGCAGTTCAGGCGCTGGCCGCTCTTCTGTTCTACATCGCTGCGAATCTCATCCATGTAGCCGCGTACCCGCTTCAGTTCCTCCGCGGTGCAGACCTGGGGCACCATCATCTGCGGGTGCACCTCGATGCCGATCGCTGCACACTCCGCCTCCGCCTCGAGGGTGGCGCGGATCTGCATCTTGTAGATCTCAGGAAAGGTGATGCCAAGGCGTACGCCACGATGGCCGAGCATCGGGTTCACCTCGGTAAGCGCACGCACCTTTTTCAGCATCAGGGTCTTCTTCTCGATCGCCTGCTCGACCAACTCCAGATCGACGATATGGCGCATTGAATCGGCCTCGCTCTTCGCCGCGGAGGGGTCGTGCAGCAGGATCATCGAACCAGCCAACACCTCCATCCCGAGCACCGAACGGCGCAGGTGACTGAGCTGCTCCAGATCACTCTGCAGCTGACGTTCAGTCGGCAGAAATTCATGGATTGGCGGGTCAAGCAGGCGGATGGTCACCGGCAGCGGCGACATCACCTCGAACAGCCCCTTGAAGTCGGCGCGCTGCATCGGCAGCAGCTTATCGAGCGCCGCCTGGCGCTGTGCCTGGTCCTCGGCGACGATCATCTCGATTACCACCGGCAGCCGCTCCACCGCATTGAACATCCGCTCGGTACGGCACAGGCCAATCCCCTTGGCACCATATTTGAGCGCCCGGGCCGCATCGTTCGGGGTGTCGGCATTCGCCATCACCCGCAGGTAGGCGACCTCGTCGGCCCACTGCAGCAGCCGGTTGAGCTCCGCCGAGAAATCGGGCTCGACCATCGGGATCTCCCCAAGAAAGACGTTGCCGGTGCTGCCGTCGATAGTGAGCATGTCACCCTCGCGAATCACCCTACCGCCCACATAGGCCTCGCGCCGCTGCACATCCACATGGATCCCTTCGGCGCCGGCCACACAGGGCTTGCCCATACCGCGCGCCACCACCGCAGCGTGGGAGGTCTTGCCACCACGGCTGGTAAGTATGCCCTGAGCAGCGAAGAAACCGTGGATATCCTCCGGCTTGGTCTCCTCCCGCAGCAGGATCACCTTCTGCCCCTGATTCTTGCCCTGAATCTCGGCCCGATCGGCATCAAACACTGCAAAGCCGGAGGCGGCACCCGGTGAGGCAGGCAATCCCTGGGCAATCGGCTCCACCCGTGCCTTGGGGTCGAGTCGCGGGTAGAGCATCTGCTCCAGATGGGNCGGGTCGATGCGCAGCAGCGCCTCCTCCTTGGAGAGCAGCCCCTCCTGCACCATCTCCACTGAGGTGCGCACCATCGCGATAGCGTTCATCTTACCGTTGCGGGTCTGCAGACAGTAGAGAGTGCCACGTTCGATGGTGAACTCGAAGTCCTGCACCTCCTTGTAGTGGCTCTCCAGCTTGTCGCGCAGCTCAGCCAGCTGGCGGGCCATCTCCGGCATCTCGTCGGCCAGTTTGTCGATGGGCTTGGGGGTGCGGATGCCAGCCACCACATCCTCACCCTGGGCATTGATCAGATACTCACCAAACAGCTTTGTTCTCACCAGTACCAGGGTTGCGGGTGAAGGCGACGCCGGTGGCGGAGTCATCACCGCGGTTGCCGAAGACCATGGTGCAGACGTTGACTGCGGTGCCGTTGGCCATCTCCGGGGTGATGTTGAACTCGCGACGATAATCCACTGCCCGCTTACCCATCCAGGAACCGAACACCGCCTTGATCGCGATCTCCAGCTGATCGTAGGGGTCTTCAGGGAAGGCCCGGCCGGTGTGCTCCTCGAAAACCCGCAGAAAGCGTTCGCTGATCTCCTTCAAGTCATCTGCGGAAAGCCCCACATCGGCGGTCACATGGGCCTTCTGCTTAACTGCATCAAACTCCGCATCGAATAGTTCGTCGGGCACGTTCAGCGCCACTTTGCCGAACAGCTGGATGAAACGTCGGTAGGCATCGTAGCCGAAGCGGGCATCGCCAGTTTGCTCAAACACACCCTGCAAGGTGTCGGCATTCAGCCCCAGGTTGAGGATGGTGTCCATCATGCCCGGCATCGACATCGCCGAGCCAGAGCGCACCGACACCAGCAGCGGATTCTGTGCGTCCCCAAAGCCTTTTCCAGTTGCCTGCTCAACCGCCGCCATCTGCTCACGCACCTGCGTCATCACCCCTTCCGGCAGACCGCGACTGGTCTCTTCCAGATATTCGAGGCAGGTCTCGGTAGTAATCACAAAACCAGGCGGCACGTTGAGCCCAAACTGAGTCATCTCGCAGAGGTTGGCCCCCTTGCCACCCAGCAGATGTTTGTTCTTTCCATCGCCATCCTGAAACGCATAGACGTGCCGTTTACCACTCATCTTTTCACTTCCTCATGTTAGAGACGAAAGCCGTTTTCGGCTTTGCAGGGTCGGACCATCTCGAATAATAGACCCTTATGCTGACTGCACCATGACTTGCAGCAGGTGGATTGAATCGTGGCGATATAGATAGGCGACGAGGAGAAGAAGCTGCACCGCTGGAGCAGGGTGATTTCAGACAGGATAAGGTAGAGACGAGCAGACCTCATCAAGGCATGAGGGCCGCTCGCCTTGCCAAAAGCAAGTGGCGGATTCAGGACGGACTGTGGCCGGCGCCAAGCCGCTGCTGGCGCACGGCACTCCACACCATACCGACCATGCCCAACAGCATCAGGGAGAGTGACGATGGCTCGGCGACATAGACGATGTCTGCATTGTTGAAGTACAGATTCACTATCGCATCAGGATCAGGATCCTGCCCATCTGATCCGACATGGGAGTAAGACGAGAGGGCGTAGGTATGGCCCTCCTGCAGATCGTAGCTGCCGCGAAGTCTATTATCGTACCAACTACCACCGCCAGATATTCCACCCGACACATGGGACCCAAGGGTCAAGTCGTAGAGGGAGAATTCGGAGTAGACATCTGGAAAAAAATCGAATATTCGGCTCCAGACATCCAGACTAGCGTCCTCCCCGGTCACCTGAAACGTCCAGTCCAGCTTGATGCTTCCCTCCGACCACCAATCGTAGTACCCACTCACCGCATCTAGGTATGGATCCTGATTATAGCTCCACCCTGATATCTCATAGATCAGTTCGATACTAGGATTTATGCGGTCAAAGTAGTACTCAACCGTTGCCCGCGAATTGCGGTCAGCACCGAGGTGAGGGCCTGGAGACATTCCGGGGACAACATACTCAATCCCGTTATAGGTCATCGGGTTGGTGTAATGGTATTCAGTCCAAGAACCAAGCTCAAATTCATCAACCCCTGCCTCTTGCAAGGCATGGATAGAACCACGATATCGATCTGTATCCTCCGCGATCAGGTCTGTCCGGGCGCCATCAACCCAGTAGAAGAGCTGAGCGCGGGTATCTATCTCGATCTGATCCTTGATCACTTCAATCCTCGCCGCCCCAGCCTGCGGCAGATAAAGCAGTGCGCACAAAAGTGCAACGA